>JBICHS010000480.1:0-2587 GCA_043101135.1 Phycisphaeraceae bacterium JB051 | reverse complement strand
GTGAGGACTTTGCTATGCGTGTCCACGATCAACGGGTATCGCGATAACGCAGCGCGTTCACTGGTGTCATCGACCCAGGCGCAGGGTTGGTGCATGACATTGGTCGACAGGCCTTGCAGCGCCATCAACGCCTGGCTTCCTTGCATGCGAAAGCTCCTGCCGGTGAGGATGTCCTGATGCGCCGCGTGGTATCCTGCCCAGGGTGTTGCCAGTTGCAGTTGGTTGAGCTCGTCACTGACTTTTGCGATCGCAGCATTGAACTGATTAATCGCCTGGTACTCGGGCACCTTTTCATGCGCCTTCTTGGCCCAGAC
Source organism: Phycisphaeraceae bacterium JB051 (assembly GCA_043101135.1). GTDB lineage: Bacteria > Planctomycetota > Phycisphaerae > Phycisphaerales > Phycisphaeraceae > UBA7800. The sequence continues at coordinate 2,273 of JBICHS010000480.1, read as the reverse complement.
CAATCCCCACATCTGGTTATGCCCGGTATAGCTGCCCGCGAGGATGGCGTTGGCGGCGGTTCGCGTGACGGACCCGAGATTGGGCTGGACGTAGTGGCCTTCGCATTGCACATCCACGCCGGCGCTTTGCATGATGGAGCTTTGCACGTAGGCCATGACGGTTTCACCGCCACCGTTGGAGTATCGGAAATGGTTCTTGCGATAGACCTTGGCCAGCGCGCCGGTCGGGCCGAACCCTTCTTTGCCGTACATCATCATGATGTGATCCGGGTCAATCGCGCGGGCGCGGCTTTGGAGTTGATCCAGACGTGTGCTGACAAAGTCAACTTTGAAAAAATGAAAGTCCGTCCACGGTCGACTTGTTTCGACGGGTTGATCCCAGTTTGGTTGCGGGATGGCAATGCTGTCAAAGCTTTCATACTGGGTTTGCCAAGCTTTGTTGAGGTTTTCGATCTGCTGATATTTGTCTGCAAGATAAGCCTGGAATTTGGCGCGGGCGTCGGGGCTGTAGTCACTGACGTCCGGCGGGGTATCAGTGAGAAAGCCTTCGCTGGGACCTGCGTAGTAATGGAAACCAGCCAATCGCCAATCGTTTTTGTATCGCTTGAGAAACGCTTCATTGGCACGGATCAGTGCTTTGGCAAAACGGTCACCCATTGGTGTGACATAGTGATAGCCTGCGTGAATGGTTTGCTGATCCTGGCTCATGAGTTCTTCAAACCACAGCCATTGGGGGATGCTGTCGCCGGCAAAACCAAGGCCGATCCCCACGGGCTTGCCGGACATCTGCGCATAACCCAGATACCGCTCGACGATGTGCCATTGATAGCAACCGGGCACCGGCTCAAAGTCGACCCAGGGCACTCCCAGGCGGGGCGTGATCCCGGTGGCATAGGTTGCTGCAACGCGCGAAACCAACGAGCCCTGTGGCAGGCGCGCATACTGTGATGGGTCAGAATGCGTTGAATACATATCCATGAGCATGGGGCGATGCTGCTCGCGTCGCATGGAGACATCTTCAGCATGGGGCGGTTCAAACGGCCGCGTGTCTTCAATGCCGTATCGAATCACACGCTGATCCACCATCGCGCCCGAGGGCTCATCCCATCGCAGTGTCAGGTCGTACCCACCGCCGCGACTTGAAGGCACGGTGATTTGGGCAGCAGGTTGATCACGTGAAATCGCAACGCGGCCATAGTCCCAATTCATCCCCGTCGTATCGGTCACTGACCAACGCAGCATCAGCTTGTCGGTTTTGGGTAACCGCTTGAAAATCGGCTGGGCATGCACGGTCAGCTCGCATGGCTGTCCCACTTTCCCGCTGGGGCCGTCTGCCACATAACCGTCGACCCACATGGGATCATGAGCGTTTTCAATTTCCGTCATCGGCAGGTCAACAGGCAAGGCATCATCACGAAGCACCTGGTAAACCATTCGGCTTGATCGCAGCAAATGCCCTGCATGATTGAACCGGTCAATCAACAGGAAATAACACGCCTTGGGCAATCGCGGCAAGGTCAAGCCGGACTTGAGCGCATGCGGTTGATACCAGTCCGTCTGGATCGGCCGATCAAACGAGTCGGTCAAGGTGACGCGGAGGGTTGCCGTTACCGGGCAGTTGAGGATGTCGTCAAAGACGGCGGGGCGAATCACCGCGTCAGTCCCAAAGCCGTACTCGTGATAAGCGATGGCAGTCCAGTTCAAACTGCTGGGTTTGGGCAGGACATAATCTTTGAGCTTCCAGACACGATTCGCGCGGTAGGGGTCCGCGCCATTGACCGTTGCCAGTAAACCGCCAAGCTGTAACGAACCTGTTGGGCGAGATTGTTGGATGGTGATGGTTTTGAGCACCATGTTGTTTGATGGTTCAAGCCAATGGGCTCGGCGGAGTGTCCAGTTTTTGTACACCGTCGTCATGCCTGACTGTCGCTTGGCCATGGCCTGGCCTTGAAGTTGCCCGTCGACCAGGGTGATGGTCTTCGTCCCATCGCTTAGCTCGAAGCTGACTGTCGTGCCTTTGCCTGCGTTGATCCAAAGCCCGATACCGAAGCTGCCCTGGGGTAATGTCAAATTTACCGGCAAGGTGGTGACCGGTTTGGACGCATCAATCGTGATGGCCGAGCTGCCCGGCTCCAGATCCCATGCATGTGTTGCTGTTTGCCCGGTGCTTGCAGAATCAAGCGTCGAAAGATCAAACACCATGTCGCCTGCCTCAAAAGCGCTCGTCCATTGGGCAGCAGAAGCAGTGCTCGTGGTCGCAGTACAAAGGCTGA
>JBICHS010000479.1:0-6799 GCA_043101135.1 Phycisphaeraceae bacterium JB051 | reverse complement strand
GGTTAAAGAGGACTTCCTGCAGGTCCGGTTCATAGCCGATGCTGTACGTGCGGCCGAACATGGTTAGTTCAGGGACCGGCGTCATCAGGTCAAAGGGATTGCCTTTGAGAAGTGTACGCCAGGTGGTGACGAAGAAATTGGGATCTTCGTGCATGCCCAGGACCGCGATGCCGTTGGGATCGTGCATGTCTTCGTAGACCGCGCCGGTGACGCCTGCTTTTTCCATCGCTTCGACCACTTCGCCTGAGTCTGCACAATCGGTGAAAGCCAGCAATTGAATGAACAGGCGACGATCCATCGTCTGGGGCTGACCTTCGATGGGCGAGCCGTGTTCGACAATATCCGGTTTCTCAGGCATGGGGCGTTGTGGACGCATGGGGTTCTCCGTATCTGAGCTGTCAGCCAAGCGATGCTGATCTCAGTGGTTTCATGAGGGTTTTAGGTCACTTGTCAGAGACGTATCATCGCAAAGACTGGGCAGGGATTCAACGTCGGTCACTCAATCCTGACGCGGTGGGCGTCTGCGCTTGTTGTTTTTGGGCTTTTTCTTGGGATTGGAGCCCTGATTGCTGAAAGGATTGGGCTTTTTACCACCCTTTGGCTTTTTGGTGACATTCTTTTTGCGGCGTTGGTTTGTGGGCTTCTCAGATTGCTCTTCACCCACTTCCATGATCGCCTTTTTAGCCTCACGCTTTTTAAACGGATGGGCTGCACGCTTTTTCTGTGGCTTGCGTCGGCCTTTACCGCTGCCTTTGCCGGTCCCTTTGGGTTGGGGCGTGAAGGTGGGTTTGTCATAGGGGTGGTACATTTCCGCAATCGGATTGCCCAATAGACGTTCGATGGCTCGCAGCTGTTTTTCGTCTGTTTCACTGACAAACGTGATGGCTGTGCCTTCGAGTCCCGCGCGACCGGTTCTGCCGATGCGGTGCACGTAGGTTTCCGAGTCGCCGGGCATGTCGAAGTTAAACACATGGGAGATGTCATCAACATCCACGCCACGTGCAGCAATATCGCTGGCAACGAGCACATGCAGATCACCACGTTTAAACCGTGAAAGCGCCCGTGTTCTTGCCTGCTGTGACTTATCCGAGTGAATGGCTTCGGCTTCGATGTTCTGACGCTTCAGTGAGCGTGTGAGGCGATCGGCACGAATTTTGGTCCGTGTGAAGACAATGGCACGCGACACGCTGACGGTGTGCAGCAGGTGACTGAGCAGTTCGGACTTCTTGGCATTCTCCACCAGGCAGATATGCTGCTCAACAGTCTCAGCAGCACTGGAAGTCTGGGGGGCAACCTGAATCGAGACCGGGTCAACGAGAATGGCATCAGCCAACTCGCGGATCGGCTTGGGCATCGTCGCGGAGAACAGCAGGTTCTGACGCTCCCTGGGCATGTAGGTGAGGATTCGGCGGATATCCTTGATAAAGCCCATGTCGAGCATGCGGTCAGCCTCGTCAAGGACAAATGTTTCAATGTGATCCAGTCCAACAGCACCTTGCTCGTAGAGATCCATCAGGCGACCGGGGGTGGCAATGAGAATATCCACGCCGTTGACCAGGGCTTTGACTTGTGGATGTTGGCTGACCCCGCCAAAGATCACTGCGGTTTTGAGCTTGGTGTAGTGGCCGTATTCTTTGAAGCTCTCGTGAATCTGGGCTGCCAGTTCACGGGTCGGGGCCAGAATCAAGGCTCGCAAGGCCGGTTTATGCTTTCTGGGCTTACCTTGCGTTGGGGGTGGGCAGAGCTGATGAAGGATCGGCAGGGCAAAGGCGGCCGTCTTGCCGGTACCTGTCTGGGCACAGCCAAGCACGTCCTGTCGGTCCATAACCACAGGAATAGCCTCAGCCTGGATCGGGGTCGGGGTGGTGTAGCCCTGGCGATGCAATGCACGACGCAACGGTTCAGCCAGGTTCAGATCATCAAACGATGGGGTGGATTCGCTCAAGCGGTTCAAACTTTCTAAAAAAACATCTTGGACCCGGATCAAGCGAAGCATCATACTCGATTTGGGCAAAGTCCGAAAAAAATAAGAAAAATTGTTTGGCAGCAGCGTCCTCCAATGTTACACTTGTGGCAGTTCTGTACAGCAGAAAGTCATGCAAAGTGACCGCTGCTGATGCCGCCTGAGGGGGTGGTCAAGCAGGCCCTTGTGCAGAACCGTCATGCAGGTGTTGTCGTTGTTTGCCACACACCTGACCGACAAACCCGTCTCCAACGTTTGATAACGTCTGAGACAAGGGAGAAAGCAATTGCTTGCTGATGAGCCCATCCGGTGAGGACTGACAGTCTTTTCTGCTGTCGGTTTCTTGGGATAAAGCAATTGTTCCTGTCGGTGATGAAAAAGGTCAATCTGACCCATGACATCGCTGGATCATTCTAATTTTGTAAATGAGTGTCCAACTTCCTCACGGGGGCGTTTTATCCGAGGCAGTCACGGATTTAGTCTCATTGAGTTGTTGGTGTCGATTTCCATCATCACCATGCTCATTGCGCTGCTCCAACCCACCTTGCATGGTGCACGGGAACAGGCACGCCGTCGCTTGTGTGAAAACTCACTGCGGCAGATTGCCATCGGTTGGACGGTTTTCCCATCTGACCATAATCAGAAACTGGTCAACTCATTGCCTGATGACACAGATGGCTGGGTCAAACGGGGGGCGGGTTGGGAACCCATCGAACAGGGCAAGCTCTATCCCTATGTCCGCACACTCGGTGTCTGGCATTGCCCATCTGACCCCACAGGTAACGAACGCAGTTACTCCATTGCAGCACCGCTTCACGGCGAATATTGGGATCGTCATCTGACGAATCCCGGGCATTCATGGTCGCAATTCGGAACTGACAGCTTCGACGACATCATCATGCCTTCCAATCAATTGCTTGCATTGGAAGAGCTCGATGCACGTGGTTGGAATATCGGCTCATGGATCATGTATGTCCGAGATGGGCAGAAATATTCATGGATCGATTACATGGCACAGTTCCACTCACGCGGGACCACGCTCTCCTTTGCTGATGGTCATGTCCAGTTTGAGTATTGGCAGGATGACGACACGAACTTTGCCTCCAAGAACGAACTGTTCTTCCTCACTGACCACGGCAATGAAGATTGGGTCAAAGTCCGCAATTGGTATCGCAATCTCCAGGCAACAGGGGATGTCAAACAATCTGTTGCACCTTAACAAGGGGTTACCTCATGCCCATCCTATTGGCGAGTTACAAAAACAAAACTGCGGGCTTTGTTCTTCAACAGAACAAAAAACAAATCACCATCGGGCGTGACCCGGGCAATGACATGCCCTTGCCGATGACGCGCGTCTCAAAGGTGCATGCTTCACTATCCGTTAAGAACAACCAGTGGTTTATCCGTGACCTGGGCTCATCCAACGGCACGAAACTCAACAACAAAAAACTGGTCGGCAAAAAAGAAATTCACCCAGGCGATCGTATCCGACTTGGCAATGTCCGCCTGCAGTTCATGGACACCCAAGAAATTCCTGACGGTGTCAAACGACTTAAAGATCGTCGTGATTATGATCATCGCATTCGCTTTAAATGTGAGCATTGTGATCACACTCTCAAAGCCATGGCCAAGCACATCGGACGGCGTGTGCAGTGTCATCACTGTGATGAAGTTGTCCGCGTACCCGGTGTTGTGGGTAAGGCAAATCGCAAGCGTCGCTCGCGTCCTGATTCACCGTTGAAACTCGTGGAAGAACCCAGCGAGCAGACGCTGCTTATCAAGTCCGGCGAAATGAAATCGTTGGTTGAAAATAAAGCCAGCGAATCTGCTGCTCAAGAACAGGTGACACTGGACGATCTGCATGACGAACTGGCGGATGTCACCCCGCAACAGGTGCAAACACACAAGGAAGCTGCCAAGGACCAGGCTCAGGCGATGCGCCAACTGCGTAAGGCTGAGATCAAACGTGAGCTCTTCCGTGATGATCGCAATCCGATCGATAAACTTTACAGCAAAGTGCTCATCCAATTCACGCTTCAATACAGCAAACTAAAAGACCCGACCTTCCCGATCCATCGTTGGCATGTTGCTGCCTTGTTCATGGTCATGGTTGGATTTCTGTCCATCCGGATCTTCCTTGGCGGTGGCGGTGGTGATTTATCCAATGTGGAAAATGCACCCTCTGAGTTTGTGGTCAACTGTTCGGAATGTAACCATCAAAGCAACATGAAACTTGAGCGATTTGAAAAGCTTTCGTTTTACATGATGCACCCCGACTCATTTTCACAGAAGTATCCCAGCGATGCGATTCCAGAAGCATCCGTGTGTTCAGACTGTGGCAAGACGCATGCTGCCTTACGCCTCACCGTCGACCCGGGTTCTGGAGAACGCCGCATTGTCGCAGTGACTGAGGAAGATGCTTCACTGCAAATGGCTCAAGCACAATAAATCAATCTGACATCCATTTCATCATTGCGTCTTCATTCGGCGCGAACGAATACATATCAAAGTCCTGGCCTCGAGGGGGAGGCCAGGACTTTGCTTTTTGCTACGCGCTGTATATCAATAAAAAACAGGCATCGAAGCGTAACGCCGATGCCTGTTTGAAAGTCAAATGTTCAGACCCGTTTAAACTGCTCGTTTATCGCGTCATTCCTGCGCTGGCCCGATTCCAAGCGAATCATTCAGGCAGAACCAATACGCGTAGACGTTTGATGCTGTAGTTTTTAGCAGCGTTGGTAAACGTCCAGTCTTTGTGCTTGCCACTGCTGTTGCCGATACCCAGATCAGCGTTATTGCCATTGGACCATTTGTTGAGTGCAAAGATGGTTTGCTTCTGCTTGGTGTTATGCACCTGCATGGAGCCGTAACCATCAACCGGTGCACGGTATTCATCACCAAAGTCGTAGGTGTTGCTGTCTGCGCCGGGAACGCGAGCCGCGTTGTTGCCTGCATAATTGTGGGACCAGAACTCAATGTTGCCATCAATATTCAGACCCGTTTTCAGGCCATCGACATTGGAGTAGATGTTCATGTTTTTGACCGGCTGCTGGAAGACCGCTTTGGTGTTAAACTTCGGGATGCCGATTTTCTTGGCATCCTTCGTAAAGGCGTCCATGGAGACGTAAACCCATTTCATGTCATCCTGCGAGGTGCCGATTTCCAGGTAATAGGCGATGCGGCTGAACTTGTTTTTGTAATCGTTGGCAAAGTTCACATCGTAGTTCACATCCTTGTTGAGCTTGGTCAGGTCAATGTCGTAAAGCAAATCGTACTTGGTGCTTTCTTCGACATTTTTCGAGAGATTGTCCCACTTGGGCATTTCACCTGCGATGAATGTCTGAGCGGGGAGACCTTCCTGATTCATCAAGTTGGGGGTCGCCAGTTTGTGATAAGCAAAGCGAACGACGACCGGCTTGGTCACACCTGCAGCGGCGACTTCGATGGTGTCCTTGGCGGTGATGGTCGCGGTGGCATCGGTCCATGTTTTTTCGACCGAACCGATCTGAAATTCGTTTAACGGCTTGCCATCACGGGAAGCCAGACCTGATCCGACGTGGTCAAACGTGAGGACGATTTTATCATCCTGAGGTTGCATGGATTTGAAGACCGGCCCGTGATAGACGATGCCCGTTTTGCCATAGTCCTTGACCAGTGCGAAGTTGGCCAGGCGTTTACCGACATCCTGTTTGTTTTTGGGATGGATGTTTTTGAGATTGCCAATGTCAGAGACAACGACCATGCCGGTGTTGGGAATCTGCTTTTCAATTTCGGCCTGGGCAACCCAGAAGTCAGGCAGACGCTTGGGATCGGAATTGCCGTATTGGTAGGGCGCGATCTGGACATAGTAGTAGGGCAGGTCTTTGATGCCCCAGACTTCACGCCAGCCTGCGACGAGTGCCTTGGTTTTATCGACATAGCGCATGCCTTCGCCGTGATTGGATTCGCCCTGATACCAGATGCTGCCTTTGATGGCGAACGGCACCAGCGGGTTCACCATGCCGTTGTAAAGCATGGTCGGAGATTGATGGCTGGTGTAGGGTTTGATCTGTTGTGGGAATGCCGGGGGATCGGTGATGATCTGTTTGTTGTTGACGGCATTTTGAGAATCAACAGCCCATTTCTGTACAGCTTTGAGATAGTCGTCCGCCAAAGCCTTGTACTGTGCTGTTGCCGGATCTTTGACCAGCAGGTCGTTGTAGATGTCATGGGTTTGAGAGATCAGTTTAAAACCGATACGCGGCGTCCAGGGCTCGATACGTGTGCCGCCCCAGGAACAGTTGAGAAGACCGATGGGAACGTTGTCCAGCTGCTTGTGCAGGTGACGACCGAAGTAGTATCCGACAGCGGTCCAGCCAGGGACATTTTCCGGCGTGCAGACAGTCCATGTCGCAGCCTTGAAAGCGTCTTGCGGGAACATCTGCGGATTACGGGCAGGTTTGATGTGACGGATCAACGGGTAATTGGCGTTGGCAATTTCCTCATCCGGATTATCCGATGCACGCACGGACCATTCCATGTTGGATTGACCGGAACAAAGCCAGACTTCACCGACAAGCACGTCGGAGACTTTGAGCGTTTGCTCGCCACTCTTGACAGTTAGTTCGTCTGCTTGAGCGTTGATTTTCAAAGGCTCAAACGCTGTCATCCACTTGCCGTTGCCATCGGCTTTGGCGGTCAGTGTCTGGCCCTGGAATGTGACGGTGACATCACTGCCTGCATCTGCCCAGCCCCAGATGGGAGCCTTGGTGCCGTGTTGAAGGACCATGTGATCCGAGAAGACCAGTGGCAGCTTCAATTCTGCTGCATGTGTCAGACCGGCCATCAACATGACCA
>JBICHS010000478.1:0-5900 GCA_043101135.1 Phycisphaeraceae bacterium JB051 | reverse complement strand
GTTGGTCGTAGCGTTTGGCCATTTCACGCCAGCCATCGGCAGCGTTGATCACAGCACTGTTGTGAAGCTGCATGATGCTGTCGGAGATTTTCAGATAACTGAAATGACCAATGAGCACAATGGGAAACATGGTCGTGAGAAACACCACCAGCATGAACTTCCACTTGATTTTCAGTTGGCGTATCACGCTGAATCCTGGCCCGACTGAAGGTCCCCGATCCGACCTGCATACAGTGTCACCATGACAAATTAGCTGGTCTTATTGGGAAATATCGGCCAAACACAAACGGGGATTAACTCGTTCGAGTTTTTGCAGTCAATAGGATGCGTGTTTTTTAGTGAATTACCGGACGTGTTGAGCAACGGCGTCGGCAAGCATTGCATCACGTGTTGCCAAAGCAGCGCCACGTGCACAGGATTGGGTGGAAAAGGCGCAGGTGTGAACGTCCAGAAGCTGAGGCAGGGTGCCGATGCGCTGCTGGTTGATCTGTTTTTGCATTTCCTGAATAAACGCGCGATTGGCAATCGGTCTGTCGCCGGCCAATAACACCGCCTGTGGGTCGAGCAGGTTCACCAAAGCTGCAATCGTCAAGCCGACTTCCTCGCAAACATAGGACAACCACGGACTGATCGGTGCGTCGGCGTCGGCAAGCACCTGCAAGTCCGACAACGCGCCTTTCTGACTGATCTGCGGGAATAGACGCTGGCCAATTTCACCAGCTGCAAACTGACAGCCACGATGCACCCGACCGTTAAGCACCAATGCCGAACCAAATGAGCGGAAACTCACTTCGTTGCCATCCACCTGGTCGTCCATGATCAAAACCACAAAGTCGTTTAACCCCCGTGCGTTGCCTTGTTGCTGTTCAGCCAGGGCAATAAAGTTACCGTCATGGTCGAGTTTGATCGGCACATTAATAGCTTCGGTGAGTTTCTCTGCTAGCGGATAGTCCGAGACCCCAAATTGCAGAGAAGTGATGATCGAGCCTTTCTGGACATCGACGATACCGGAGACCCCCATGCCGATCCCAAGCAGGTTTTCCGCTTTAACGCCGAATTCGGATACGCAGCGTTCGATGAGCTGAGGAATGGCGGTTTGCAGCTTGCTTAAATCCTGATCGGTGTGGATCAGACAATCCCCCACCAGTTGGCCTGCAGCGTCCAGAACAACCACCTGCGATTGACCTTCACGCAAGTCCATGCCCAATAACCACCCGTAATCAGGGTTGATTTGCAGCAGTTGCTGTTTCTGGCCGACGGTGGTGCTTTCACGACGCCCTGCGGCGATGAGCATGTCCATCTGGAGTAATTCGCGGGTGATGTACGTCAGCGTCGAGCCACGCAGGTCTGTCATTTTGACCAATTGGCTGCGTGACAGGGGGCCATGTTCCTGAAGCAAACGAATCACCAGTTGGCGATTGTTCACAGCAGCGGTTTGTTGATTGACTCGTTTGATGGTCTGAAGCAAAATGGAGATCCTCTACGATCCGATGGGAACTGCAATACCAGAATACGCAGACATACAGATCACGTCAATAAAATTTCATTGAATTAACGAACTTGCCGCGGCCCGGTTCCGTTCATGACGCTGCATCTTGCCAGATTCCCGGACGACTTTGCGTGGCAGATTGCTGCCCCATGACCGAACCTCCCGTGTGGACCATCTCTATATAGTAGCAAACTCAAATTCATTTCGGGCTCACTTGGGCCTGCTCAATTTGCGTCCGAATGCGTTACACTCTTGGCATGGATGTATGTTCCCAAAAAGCGCTGCCTAACTATATAGATGCGTTGGATCGTTTGCTCACGGTGTGTCTGCCGCTGGGGGTGGTCAAGAAGGATCTGATGTCAGCATTGGGTCAGACTTTGGCAAAGGATGTATTGGCTGACCGCGACCAACCGCCGTTTGACCGCAGTGCCATGGACGGATTTGCGCTTTTGTCCTCGGACATCCAGCCTGGTTGCCAATTACAAATCACGGGGTCGGTTGCTGCAGGCGCATCACCACAACATTATCAGACCCCGGTGGGGCAGGGATGTGCCTATCGCATTGCCACCGGCGCCCCGGTACCCGTTGGAGCCGATGCGGTCATCCCCATTGAGTTAGCCAAGGTCAGCTCGTCGGATCCCGCGACGGTGTCGTTTGAAATCGACACGGTGCAACCTTGGAAGAACATTCACCGTCAAGGTGTTGATGCCCATGCTGGGGATATTGTCATCCCCGCTGGCACCGTGTTGCGCCCACACCACATTGCCATCGCTGCAGCAGTGGGGCAGGTGCAACTGGATGTGGTTCCCAAACCACGTGTGACCTTGCTGACCACCGGCGATGAAGTCCGCCCACCCCAGACGCCGACGGATCAACTTGAGCCACAACAGATCCGCAACAGCAACGGCCCACTGGTTGTTGCATTGTTATCGAACCTTGGCATTGCAGATGTCACCCATATCCATTTACCTGATGAACCTGAACCGACTTTGCAAGCTGCTTCAGAGGCATTGCAGACTTCGGACCTGGTGCTATCGGTTGGGGGCGTGAGTGTCGGGCAGCGCGATCACTTGCCTGCGACATGGGAAAAGCTCGGCGTGACGAAGTTGATTCACGGTGTTGCGATTAAACCGGGAAAACCAGTCTTTGCTGCACATCATGATCAATGCATCATTCTCGGCCTGCCGGGCAATCCGGTGAGTGTGCTTGCTTCATTACATTTGTTTGTCTGGCCGGTGATCTGTTGTTTGACGGCACAACCACAACCAACCTGGCAGCAAGTCACGCTTGATCATGCTGCCAAAGTGCATCCGACACGTGATCAGTTTCGTTTGGTGCGTCTTTTAGACCAAAAAGCCTCCATGATTGGCTGGCAAGGCTCCGGGGACCTGATGCATACGGCCTCCGCGGACGGTTTTATATGGCTTGCCCGTGGTGATGCTGGGTGTGAAACTGGGCAAAAAGTGCGGTTTTTACCATTGGTCCAGTAATTTTTTCAAAAAAAATTCAGTTGAACACATTGTTATCACAAAGCGATTTGACCCCTTAAAACAAGGTGTTTTTGTGATTCTGCGCGCACTTATCCGGACGGCAAAAACACGAATTCCAATTATTCCGGTTATTCCGTTTGCAATGAAATTAAGTCGGGTATCAATCGTCCCGATACTTCATTTCGCAAGGACCGCGTGGTCTGTAGCAAACAAATTGGTTGAAGGGTTTCTAACTGTAATGAACCCTTCGCTGAGGAGCAAACCTTTAGGAGTTTGGGGAGACCGAAGAGCCATGAGTCGCATCAACACTAACGTAACCTCACTGCTCAGCCAGAGAATTTTGAAGAACAATAACAGTTCTCTCAATACTTCGCTGGAACGTCTGAGCACCGGCTTGGCCATCAATCGAGGCAAAGATGACCCTGCCGGCTTGATCGCAAGTGAAAACCTGCGTTCTGAAAAAGCCTCAATCAACGCAGCCATTGACAACGCTGAACGTGCTGACCAGGTGATGAACATCGCCGAAGGCGGCCTTCAGGAAGTCAGCTCACTGCTGTTGGAAGTTCAGAGCCTTGTCGGCGAATCCGCCAACGACGCTGGCCTGAGTCTTGAAGAAAAGGAAGCCAATCAGCTTCAGATCGATTCGATCCTGCAGACGATTGACCGCATCTCTTCTTCGACCAACTTCCAGGGAGCCAAGCTGCTTAACGGTAACTTTGACTTTACCGTTTCAGGTCAGGCCTCCACGGTCAGTGACTATCAGATCAATGCTGCCAAGCTTGGATACGGCGAAACACGCGATGTGGAAGTCGTCATCACCGCTTCGGCACAGCATGCTGGTATGTTTGTCTCGACCAACGGTGCACTTGACCTGACCAACGCCACCTCGACCTTCACGTTCGAGATCGCCGGTTCCAAGGGTAGTCGCGAATTCTCATTCGCCTCCGGGACCACGCTGGCATCGATCACCGACGCGATCAACACCTTCAAGGAAACCACAGGTGTCTCCGCAGCAGTCTCCGGTACCGGATTCTCGCTCAAGAGTACCGAATACGGTTCCAATGAGTTCGTGTCATTCGATGTCATCAGCCAGGGCGGTCAGGCCGGTTCCGTTGTCCAGCTTTCAGCAAACAACGAAAACGACCTCAGTGCAACAAGCACAACCTTCGCCAACGTCACCAACCCGATTCGGGATAGCGGGCAAGACGTCGGGGCCATCATCAACGGCATCGCTGCCACCTCCGATGGTCGAACCGCACGCATTGCAACCGACTTCCTGGACATGGAGATTGAAATCTCCGGTGCTTCAGGCGGTGCTGACACCCTCCAGACGATCTCGGCCTTCACCATCACCGGTGGTGGTGCCAAGTTCAACCTCGGACCATCGGTTGATATCAACAACCAGGTGTCCATCGGGCTGGGCAACGTCGCATCACGAAAACTCGGTGACATCAACATCGGTTACCTTGACGACCTTGGGTCGGGTAAAACCTCGAACCTTGTCGACGGTGACCTTGAAACTGCACAGAAAATTGTTGACTCGGCTATCAGCCAGGTCTCGAGTCTGCGAGGAAAGATTGGTGCTTTCCAATCCAACGTCATCAACTCGACCATCAACAACCTTGGCGTCGCCCTTGAGAATACATCCGCCGCAGAAAGCAGCATTCGCGATACAGACTTCGCATCCGAAACCGCTGCCATGACCCGGTCGCAGATTCTCTCCTCGGCAGCGACCAACATTCTGAGTATTGCCAATTCGCAGCCCCAGTCAGCATTGCAGCTGCTCGGCTAAGAACCCAAGCAATACCAAGCTCCCCTAAATTGATGCTCCACCGGTCTGTGGTTCCCCAACCACAGACCGGTTTTTCTGCGCGCATCCAATCCCGTCTCTTTTTTTAATCGTATGAGCAATCACAATCCGATACGCACTCACAATCAACAACAACCATCCCATCATCGCATTTGCTTTTATTCCCACCCACGTTCGTGTACCGACGATCACGCTGTGATACTCAACAACTGAACACCAACGCGCAGTAACAATCGCAACCCGATAATCACTGGCAATCAACAACAACCAATCCATCATCGTTTGCACATTAAAGCCCCGGGGTTTTAACCCCGGGGACGTGTTGTGCCCCCATTACAATGAACCCTAAAAAAACCGCGGGTCACACATTTGTGCAATCCGCGGTTTGTTCTCTTCATTCAATTGCATTGACGTCAATCAGTAAACATCGCGTTGATAACGCCCGTCCGCTGCCATTTGCTTCACATACGCCTTGGCATCGTCATCACTCATCTGCCCCTGCTCTGCAATAATCTGATGAAGCGCATTGTCCACGTCTTTGGCCATCCGTTTTGCATCGCCACAGACATAAAAATGCCCACCTTCATTGAGCCATTCCCATAACTCGGCGGCATGTTGGAGCATGCGATGCTGGACATAAACTTTTTCATCACTGTCACGGGAAAATGCCGTCGTCAATTGATTCAGAACGCCATCAGCAACATATTGCTCCAGTTCATCACGGTACAAAAAGTCTGTTGCTTCATGCTGATCGCCAAAGAATAACCAGTTTTTACCAGTCGCGTTATCCACTTTTCGGTCCTGTAAAAACGCACGAAACGGCGCAATACCCGTGCCGGGGCCGACCATGATCATGGGCTTACTGGTATCAGCAGGTGGTGCAAAACCATGTGACGGCTGAACGAACACACGAACCGGTTGATGCTGATGCACACGCTGTCCAAGATAGGTCGAAGCAACACCTTTACGCTTGCGGCCTGCCATCTCGTATTCCACAACGCCCACCGTCAAATGCACTTCATCGGGATAAGCCTTGGGTGATGAGCTGATCGAATAAAGTCGTGGTGACATCGGCAGTAGCGTGCCTACAAAATCTTTGACCTTGAGCTTG
>JBICHS010000477.1:0-5704 GCA_043101135.1 Phycisphaeraceae bacterium JB051 | reverse complement strand
TCATGGTTAAACTTGATCCAATCAAATTGATCCAATCAAATCATAGCGCGCTCTGACACCAAGTCAACGATACGCAGCCAGAGAGTATGAAAAATCCCACCTTGGACAGTTGGGGCCAAGGTGGGATGCTGTGTTATTGGTTTGAAGAATGTAGAGGTGGCGCTTTTTTAAACGATCCTAATCGATTGTAGTTATCTACGACACGGGTCCCTGGGGTTAAAACCCCAGGGCTTTAATGTGCATTCGGTGAGGTCGTACAAAACTTGAATCTCAAACGTGAATTACTTCCACAGTGGCAGCATCTGGACGCGTTGGTAGCTTTGCTCGATCTGTTGAGCGCTCAAGGCGCCGCTGACCACGTGCATGCGGAGCATGTTGCCAACGAATCCGCCGGTGACGTCGATATCGTCAATCTCCTTGCTCACACTGTCGACGATGTTCCCACCGATGGTGCAGCGTTCGGTGCTGCGGGTGCCTTCGCAAGGCCGCTGGCTTTGGAGTTGGCCATTGAGATACATCGACAGCTTTGCACCGTCATACGTCACCACCACGTGATACACCTGCCCTGCCTGGAGCTTGCTTTGTGAGGTGATCTTCACATGCGGGTTGGGGTGGGTGCGTTGGGCAGGCAGACGTCGTGCTTCGAGTAAGCCATCAGGTCGAATGACCATACTCATCTGAGCGCCACGCTGATAACAGATCACACTCGTCTGATCCACCGCCTTGGGCTTGATAACCACATCCACACTCATTGGGCCGTTGGGCGCGTAAGCCAGTGGCGCACTGAGGACCTGCTTGCCATCGAGTTTGAGCCAACGCAGATTGTTCGCACCTGCATCAAATGCCAACTTGCCTTTCCCCATCAACCTGGCGGGCGCTTCATGCCCGGACCAATCTTCGAACTCAGTCTGGTTCTTGCCCTGTGGCACGAATGACCAGAGCACACTGGTGTCATCATAAGACGTTGAAGGTGTCGACCAAACGGTTGGGGAGTATGCCCACTTGCCATCTGCAAACTGCACCACTGCTGCATAATAGTCTTCACCATCACGTGACATGGGCTTACGCCAATCACAGTACGCAGTCGGTGCTTTGGGATCACGCTTGCGAAGCACGATCGGTCGATCACCCTGACCCGGGCTCACGGCTTCTGCGCCGGTCATATCCAGTGGTGCGAGAAATCGCAGCAGATGACCATTGCTTCTCAATCACTCTCCTTGCCCTTGGATAGGTTGAGGAAAAACAAGGGGCACAGAAAATAGTGCCATATCTGCAATCGCCCCGGCAAATGGCTGCTTGATACCACCGATATAGGTTCGCATGTTGCCATAGTCCCGGCTGGCTTTCCCCCGGGCTTTTCCAATTAACTTACCATTGCGGTAAAGCCACGTGGTCTGCTGATCAAAACGCACCATCACATCCATCCACTGTTGAACCGGCACCGGCTTATCCGAACGAGCAAGCACGCTAAATGCCGGCTTATCAGATTGGCGACCTGCCACCAGGTGCCCCTGTGAATCAATCATCAGCATCGGTGCACTGGCTTCATGAGTCGAACCATAAATCAGTTGGTCCTGCCCCGTGATCTTGTCGACAAGCAATCTTAATGACAATGAAAAAGCGCCATGAGGTTGTTGTCGTATGGGAAGTTCCGCTACGTCATCAATCCCATCAAACACCAAAGCAGTCGTCCCGTCGGGCAACGACATGCGTCGGGGAACGCGGTCGGGGTTGCTTTTGTAATAGACTGCCCCACTGCCAAGATACATGGGGTTATTCCCAAGTATATCGGGAAGCTTCGCACCTGTTGCAGCCATATTCCATTGCGAACGCTGCACCATAGCAGGGTGAACCTTCACAGCCATGACCTGCTCGGTGACATTGGGTAATGTGGCAATCCCGCCATGATCCAGCGAAATCGTGGTCTTGAGAATCCTAGTCTCGATACGTTGGTCATTGTTGGCATAGGGTGTGATGCAATTTGAAAAGAATATTTTGCCATCCATGGTTTGCAATCGGACATAATAGAGTTTGGAAGCTGAGGGATTGTTCTCCGGGAACAAGCCATGAAGTTGTCCCGAAGCACACTTGACAACACGTGGCAGTGCTGCCAGTGGATCATAGTCTGACCAGATCAATCGAGCGACCGGCCGCTTGTCCGCGTTAACCAGCTGCACATCATCCTTGAGCAATTGCCCCATCGTCACGCGCTGCGCCGGCCCATCATTGACGTGAATCACGATCGACGTTTGGGCATCACCAGAGATATTGGCTGCAAGGTAATCATAACGATTGATACTGGCAGCAAAGCGTGTCGTGTCCGTTTTGAATCGGCTTGCATTTGGACCATGTTGAAAAGACCGGACAAACGTGCCGTTCTCAACGGTGGCCGTCAGACTGTGGTCCTTAAGCCATTTCCAACGAACACCGTAGGTCGGCTTGACCTGCGCACTGATATCCAACGACCCGATCGGACGATCATCGCACCAAAGCGTGGCGCGGCGAACCGGACTTTGGCTATTGACTGTCACGGTCGCACGGATCATGCCTTGGCCGGTGGGTGCAATCTGCAGTTCGGCCTGCCCATCGGACATCTCGTGCAACGGGGCCTTGATCACCACCTGGTTTTCAATCCAACCGGTCCGCAGTCGAATCATCGGCAGACGGCGTTGCATGTGTTTGCCGTTGGCTGTGACCGTGATTACCGGCTCAAGCACCGGCGTGGATGCAAAGACACTGGTGTCCACGAACCACTGATCGCGTCCAGCCTCATCGCCTGCAAACGTACGCTTTGCCAACTGCCCCACCACGCTGCCGTGCATGTCGAGCAGATGGCCTTCAACGGTCACCGGCTGACTATTTGTCATCGGCAGACTGAGAATGCCGATGTGCTCCAACGTACCGAGCATCTGTTCACGTTGATAGGCAAAATACACTTTCGGCGTTTGCGAACGTGGGGTTTTGCCATGCAGCTTCTCTGACCAGTAGCGATTAATCTGACTGTAGGTATGGAATTGGAAGACCATCGGTTGCAGCGGTGTTTCATCCAGATCATTCCAGTTGGCCAAATGAATCCATGGTGCGTCATTATCCATGGCAGCTTCCCAGGCATCCCAAAAACGATCAATACCACGAAACGGAATGTAAAATTCATTGCGACCGTTCAATGGCCAGGCGCCGCGGTAGCCGGGCGCGACGGCTGCCGCCCATTTGCCGGTGCGCGTCCCGGTTTCAGCAGCTTTGCCAGTGATTGCAAAAAGCTCCTGCGGAGGCTGGCGATCCACCAACCCGTACTCGGCATAGTTGTAGTAGATGTCGAACACGCCGGCATACTTGTTCAAATCCTCAACCGAGGTTGCTTTGTTCCAAACGGCGTCGGGGTCACCTGCCAGGAAGATTTCCTGATTGTATTTTTCCTTGAGCACTTTGCGGACGCTCAGCCAATACTGAGGCGGTTTCTTGTAAGCCCAGAAGGTGAAGAAGATCGGCTTGCCATCAACTTTGGCGTAATTGGCAAACGGTAGAAACCCTTTAATGGCAGAGGCAATCTTCGCGGCCTGATCGGCGGGATCTTTCTCAAACCTGCCACAAAGCGTGTTGGCAATTTCCAAGCGCGTTCCCGCAGCAGCTTCCAGAAGCTTGCGACATTGGTAGCGATACTTGCTGCCACCGATGATGTCGAAGGTGACCCCGTCAATCCCGGCCTCAAGGATCGCATCGACTTCCATGCGGTAGTCGGTCACCTCGTTGCCACTGGGTATTGCCATCGGCACATCGTGATACCTTCGGTATGAATCATTGACAAAGTGATAACTGTGCCAGCCGATCATGTGCGACCAGACCATTTTCTGATTCACGTCGATGTCACCGGCCATAACAGGTAAGCCCCAGGCCCAAGCCAAACCAAACACAAGGATAGCCATCCAATTCCGCGTAAACACAAGCAATTCCTTTCTGATGCCTATTCGATCACGGCAGCCCACAACTGGTATCACATCAAGTGATATGCCAGGCCAACCACAACAATGGTTTTGTTCCAAATACAGATATTTTAATGCGTGTCCATGGTGGCAAACGCATTGACATACTTGCTCCAACCGCCCGCCCACAAATGCACGCCTGACGCCAATGGCAAGATATCCGTGCGGTAGCCCGAAGCACTGCCGTCCCCACGAAGAAAGTTGATATCCACATCCGCGCCCACCCGATGGAACGCACGACCCGATTGGAAATTATCGCTGTAAATCGCCTTGTCCCGGTAATCGATGAGGTTCATGAAATACCTGGGATCGGTGTTCTGAATATGACTGTCCCAACGGCTGATGTAGGAAATCACATTCAAATTTGTACTACCATTGGATTGAATCGAACGATCGTCACTGGGACAAACCAACATGCTTCGTGCTGAGAGTTTGTCCATGTATGTCGGGATGATCATCCGCGTCAGCGCTGCCGAACTCACCCCCCAATCAGCAGCGGCTCTGATCAAATACTTGTTATCCGTAGCATACATGTCCACAATCAGGCCGCACTGTCGCATGTTGCTTCGGCACGCAATCAAACGGGCCTGATTCCGTGCCGAGGCCAACGCAGGCAAGAGAATTGCCACCAACAACGAGACAATGGAAATAACAACAAGTAGCTCAATGAGCGTAAAACCCATCCTATGTTTCATCCTCAAATGAATGTAGTGACGTGCCATGTTTTCCTCCAAGTAGATTCCTAAACGTGTTTATCGCAATCCATCGACCCGAACGTCATCCAGTTGCAGTTGTGCCCCGTCGACAGGGCCGACCCATGAGAGATAAATGCGACATTTGCCTGTATTTTCCAGATCCGATGGTCGTCCAGTCTGACGTACCACCTTGCCGTTTCGCAACATTTGAACGGCCGCATCGGTAATCCGCAGACCGATGACATCACCATCTTTGAAAACGGATTGAGAAGGCTTGGTATAAATGAAGTTGGTCCAACGCTGACTGTTGAAAAGGCGATAAGCCTGGCTCTTGTCGATTTGCGTCAACTCCCAACGCCAAGCAAAAACCAACTTGCCATCACCGTCAGCCCAACCCAGTTCGATGTTGTTGTACTCACGGGTGTTGCTGCGATTGCCCGTTATCGCGACGAGCTTGACGGTCAGATCAATGGGATACTGCTGTGAAGCCAAATCAAGATCAAAGGTCTGACTCGAAAGCAGCGGCACGCGTTTAAACCGGGCTTTCTGTTTGAGGATCAAGTGCCCATCTGCAATCCGCGCTACAGGGTTGGGCATCTGCCACTGATCAAGGTTGTCACTATGAAATGCGTCATAAGCTCTCGTGACATGGCCCGATGAATCAGACGCCTGATGTGTCCATGCCAGATTTACAACAAGCCAAGTGCATAGAACAGCCAATGCAAAATAACGTTGCATGATCCTTAGCCTTTCAAATAGGTGTATGCCGTACCAAGCCTACGCCAATCAGGTCGTGGCCCCTTGACAGATCGTGGGTTTTAAGACCACTTTCCGTTTTTCTTTTTCCTTGAGCATCAATCGGTACAACAAGCCAAACGCCGCGCGACTCATGCGTGAAAGATTGAACTGACAGCGGGTGAAATGAATGGGAAAGTCAATTGGCACGCCACTGGTCGCCTGCGTGATCAGTCGCAACTGTCCAGGGGTGTCGATTTGCAAATCACGCACAGCCTGCCCAACTCCAATGGC
>JBICHS010000476.1:0-7193 GCA_043101135.1 Phycisphaeraceae bacterium JB051 | reverse complement strand
TGTTGGAGCAGATGCAGAATGCACCCAATGATCGCCTGCTGATGCTCGTTGCCCAGACGCATTACCAGGAGACACGTCAGAAGGACAAATGGTTTGAACTCACCGAGCAGATCATTCGTCAGTTTGATGAAGAACCCATGCGCACGCTGCGGCTTGGCAGTTTGTATCTGGAATACGACCGCCAGAAGCAGGGCATCAAAATGCTTGAAGCGCTTTGGCAAAAGCCCGAACTCAAACCCGAGACCGGCTTGACGCTGGTGACATTGCTCTCGCGGGGCTATGCCCGAAACAAGCTCGCTGGCAACATCGATAAGCTCTTTGACAAAGCACTTAAGCGTTATCCTGATCACGATGCGGATTTGCTTTACACATGGGCTCAGACGTTGGATCGGATCAACCGTCATGATCGCAGTGAGCAGATCATGGAGAAATTGCTCAAGCGTCATCCTGAACACGGGCCTGCCAACAACGGTCTGGGGTACACCTGGGCCAATCAAGGCAAGAATTTGGATCGCGCTTTGACCATGATCCAGAAAGCTGTCGCGTCGGACCCGGGCAATGCTGCGTATCTCGATTCGCTGGGTTGGGTTTACTACAAGCTTGGCAAGTTTGATGACGCGGTGACCCAACTCAAACAAGCCAAGAACGCGCCCGGCGGGGACTATCCGGTCATCCTCGATCACCTGGGAGATGCCCAGTATCGCAACGGTGAAGTCGCTGAAGCGATCCGCTCATGGCAACGCGCTCAGCACCAGATGTCTCAGCCCGATGTCAATGCTGCAGAAGACCCTGAACTCAAGGGATTGTCCGAAAAACTCAAAGCCAAAATCACCGCGTCCTCCAATGAAAAAGAGCCCCCTTTGGCGGACGTGAACATCCCCGAATAACACCCGTTTTCTTCACCGATTCATAGCCTGTTTTGCCGTGATTTTTCAGCAGGTTTTGCCTTGCTGCATTCATCAATATCAATTGGCTAAAGTCGTTGATTCATGGTAAAATTCTTCCTTGCCAAGCGACGGATCGCCGTGCATCCGCTGCGCCTTTGGATTGATAGATAAACCACCTGATCAAGGCGAATTATGACGATCTCAGAAAACGCACCGGAGTCGGATAACCAGCCCGAAAACACACCGGAAACCGCTCCGGAAGCTGCGCCCAAGAAGGATGCAGGGCATAACTACTCCGAGTCGAGCATCAAGGTGCTCGAAGGCCTTGAAGCCGTCCGTAAACGCCCGGGCATGTACATCGGTGATACCACCTCACGTGGTCTGCATCACCTGGTCTACGAAATCTCCGACAACTCCATCGACGAACACATGGCAGGACGCTGTGACCATATCCAGGTCAAGATCCATTCCGATGGGTCCGTCTCCATTGCTGACGATGGCTCAGGGATTCCCGTCGGCCCGTACAAGCACTCCAACCCGCAACTCAACGGCAAGCCCACCGTCGAAATCGTCATGACCGTCCTCCACGCTGGTGGTAAGTTTGACCACGATTCCTACAAGGTCTCCGGCGGTCTGCATGGTGTGGGGGCTTCGGTCGTCAACGCGTTGTCCGAATGGGTCGAAGTGGAAATCGCCCGTGACGGCAAGCTCTATGCCATCAGCTTTGAGCGTGGCATTGTCAGTGAAAAACTCCACGTCATCGGTGAACGTGCCAAGACAGGTACCAAGGTCCAGTTCAAGCCGGACCCGGAAATGTTCCCAGACACCGAATTCAAGTTCAACATTCTATCAGCCCGTCTGCGTGAATTGGCCTACCTCAACCCGGGCCTGAAAATCACCATTGAAGACGAACGCGATGAGAAGTCCGAGTCCTACTGCTACCCCGACGGGATCGCTGCCTTTATCAAGAACATCAACGAAGGCAAGAATCTCATCCACGAAGAACCGATTTACTTCCGCGCTGAAGACGAATCGCAGAACCTCGTTGTCGAAGTGGCCATGCAGTACAACGACTCGTACAACGAAAACATTCTGACCTTCTGTAACAACATCAACACCATCGAAGGGGGGACGCATCTCTCCGGCTTCAAGACCGCCATGACGCGTACGCTCAACAACTATTCACGCAACAACAATTTCCTCAAGGGCGATACCGTCCCCACCGGTGATGACCTGCGTGAAGGTATGGTTGCCATCGTCAGCGTGAAAGTCTCCGACCCGCAGTTCGAAGGCCAGACCAAAACCAAACTCGGTAATGCCGAAGTCGAATCCTTCGTCAACTCATCCGTCGGCCAGAAGCTCGGCGACTGGTTGGAACAACACCCGGCGGACGGCAAGAAAATCTGCCAAAAGGGTTTGATGGCTGCGCAAGCCCGTGAAGCAGCACGCAAAGCCCGTGACCTGACCCGCCGTAAAGGCGCGCTCGATGGTGGCGGACTTCCCGGCAAGCTTTACGACTGTACCTCCAAAGACATTCAGCATTCCGAACTGTACCTCGTGGAAGGTGATTCGGCTGCCGGTTCAGCCAAGGGCGGGCGTGATCATCGCTATCAGGCCATCCTCCCGCTGTGGGGCAAAATCCTCAATGTCGAGAAGGCACGCCTGGACAAGGTGCTTGGTTTCGAAGCCATCCGCACCATCATCCAAGCGCTTGCATGTGGCATTGGTGCTGACGACTTTAACATCGCCAAGCTGCGTTATGGCAAAGTCATCATCATGACCGACGCCGACGTCGACGGTTCGCATATTCGTACACTGCTGCTGACTTTCTTCTTCCGTCAGATGCCTGAACTGGTTCGCCAGGGTCGTATCTTTATCGCTCAGCCGCCGTTGTATCAGGTCATTCGCAGCCGCAAGGACAGCGAATACGTGCTCAACGAAAAACGCATGACCACCGTCGTCAGCGAACGTGGCCTTGACGGCACGCAACTGATTGTCTTTGACAACAAGCATCAGCAAACCCTGCTTCTGGAAGGTGAAAAACTCCAGGAAGCCTTCAAGGCATTGCAGCAGATGATGGAAATCGTCGATACACTCACGCGTCGTGGCATTGACTTTGACTTGCTCATCAAGCAGCGTGGCGATGATCCCAAGGGTGAAAATCGTGTCCCGCGGATTCGTCTGCGTAATGTGTTTACCGATGAACGCGTTTACTTCTGGTCTGAAGAAGAGGAAGACGCATACCGCGCAGAACACAAGCTTGATCAGGCTGACCCGGATCTCGATGGCGTGATGGGCGAAGGTGATGCCAATCGCCCGCAGGTCTCGCGTAAGGAAATCCATGAAGCCAAGGAATTGGACAAGCTCTTTGCCACCATTGAAGGGCTTGGTCTGTCACTGGATGACTATGGCTTGATACAACAGGAAGACGCAGCAGGCGAATTGCTGCCAACGCGTTTTGAAATCCACACCATCCATGGCAAGGAAGAAGACCGCATCGTCAGCGTCCCGAGCCTTGCTCGCATCGTCGACAAGATTCTTGAAATCGGTCGCCGTGGCGTTGAGATCAAACGCTTCAAAGGTCTGGGTGAAATGGATGCTGAACAGCTGTGGGAAACCACCATGGACCCGGAAAACCGCGTGCTCCTGCGTGTCGCCTGGGATGCCGCTTCCGAAGCGGACAAGCTCTTTACCATCCTCATGGGCGAAGACGTCGAACCCCGCCGAAAGTACATCGAGGAACACGCACTGGAAGTCAAGAATCTGGACGTGTAAAAACGATGCGATCAAGTTGGGGGATTTGATCAGTGAATCGTGAAAGAAATAACAAATCAAAAGCACCTGTCAGATTCCTGGCAGGTACTTTTTGTTTACTCGCTGCTGTGATGGTGGGGAAGGTGAATCATTTTTATTACGCCGTTGTATTCACCGCATCCAATCAGGAAGATGCATGGGATTGGTCCAACGGGTTCTTTGATTTCATCAGAGGATCAGAATACATCCGCTCATGGCCGGGGATGGTGATGTCTGGCCTGATGATTGGATTATTGCTCACAGGTGTATTGCTATTGGCAAGGGGAATCGTACGAAAATAATCTTGTCTTGATTGTTTTGGTACGTATAATCGAAATAGATTGATACGTATCGGAGCCATGCCATGCCCAAGTTAACACTCAGTGCAGAAGCCGAGGTGATTGCCAAAGCCAAGCAGCTTGCTGATGAGCAGGGGACGAGTGTCTCTGCGATGTTCAGCCAGTTTGTGATGTCGCATGAGACGACGCGCAGCCGGCAGACTGCAGCACCGATTACCCGCAGGTCACGTGGGCTTGCTCAGGTTGATCCGCAACTGACTGACCGCCAGTTATTTGAGCAGGCCATCGCTGCACGGGATAAAGCATGAGCAAGCGTCTGTTCATCGACACCAATATCTTGCTGGATCATTTACTGGATCGCCAGCCATTTGCTGATGATGCGACAGAGATATGGTCGATGTCTGAGCGTGGCCAGATGGTTGGATGTGTCTCGGCAATCAGTTTTAATTTTGTCTATTACATTGTGCGACATGCGTCCAACGAACGGACAGCAAAACGCGCGATCAAGAGTCTGCGGGACATCTTTGAAATTGTTGAAGTTGATGCTCAGATCATCAATCAGGCAATTGATTCAGGCTTCAAGGATTTTGAGGATGGCATTCAGCATGCCTGTGCCGTGCGTGCTGGAGCCCAAGCGATTATCACACGGAATCTGGCAGATTTTAAGAAATCAGAGGTGCCGGTCTTGGCGCCGAATGTCTATCTGGCAACGGTTGGCGAGTCGCGCTAAACCGCAAGCGGTTTTTCATTTTGACGAAATCCGAAATCCGACTCACGCGACCTGCGAAGGATTGTTCGCTGGTTTCTTCACACGCGGGGCAAAGACGCGGACGGCGTTGCGGCCGGCATTCTTGGCAGCGTAAACACCTTGATCGGCAGCCTTGATCAGCTGATCGGCTTTGCTGAAGAAGGTCCCGTCATACGCAGCCACACCAATGCTCGCGGTGACGTGCAGTTGTTGACCTTCCTCGGAGATGATCGTCTTTTCGCTGATCGCAAGGCGGACTTCTTCGGCCTTTTTGGCAGCGGTGTAACGATCGGTGTCCGGCAGGATGATCGCAAATTCTTCACCACCATAGCGACAGACCAAACCCGGGGCTTCGGTGTGTTCTTCGAGCAAACCTGCGACTTCTGTGAGCACCTGGTCACCCGTTTGATGGCCATACGTGTCATTGAATTTCTTGAAGTGATCGACGTCCATGAAGAGGATTGCAACGGGGTCACCAGTCTGCTGTGTGCTGGAGAATTGCTGCGAAATGTACTCGTTGAACTTGCGACGGTTGGCAACACCGGTCAAAGGATCGATCTCTGCCTGGGCGACGAGCTCCTTGTTCTTGGCTTCAAGCTGAGCGGTTTGTTGCTGTTGGAGCATACTCAGATTCAGCAAAGCTTCGTTGGCACGGGAGAGAATGATGTCGGAGCTTTCGAACTCGCCGGTGGGCAGGTCGAAGAGTCGCTTCATTTCAATCGTGCCGGTGTGGATCGCATTGAGCAGGGGTTCTGCCTGTTCCTGGGTCATGGCAAACCAGTCGTTAGCCAACTGGTAATAGCGTTCGAGCGCTTCACCTGCCATATCCGGGTTCACGAAGATGTCAGCGGTGATCGAACCCAATGCCACACAGCGAACCGCAGGCAGCACATCTTCCGGGGCCGAGTCAGGATCGTCGTGATAGCGGATGGAGTTGGCAAGAATCGGGGGCAGCTTCCACTTATCAGCCAAAATGCCACCGAGTTCGGCATGGTCCAGATCAAAGGCCAGTTGTTCACGCTGCTTGAGCATGGCATGGTCGGCGCCGACGTCGTTGAGAATGAACTGATATTCATCGCCAACGGTTTCGAGCATGGCCAATAAACCCATGTCCTGAAGCAGACCACCAAGGAAGGATTCTTCCTGTTGAACCAGACCAACCTGTTTGGCCAGGCTGCGTGCAGCGACAGCGCCGTAGAGACTACGCTTCCAGAACAGGAAATGGTCAAAACCTTCATCGGATGGTTGAGCGAGATTGCCGACCAGCGAAAAACCCAACGCCAGTGTTTTGACACTGTTCAAACCCAGCACCACCAGAGCATGGCTGATGGTCCCCACGGAATGAGCCTGGCCATAGAAACTGGAGTTCACGGTTTTGAGAATCTTGCTCGACAGGGCAGGATCGTGCTGAATGGTATGGGCAATCTGCTTGATGTTGACATCACGTTGCTGCACCAGTTCGATGACCTCGATCGCAATCGAAGGCAGACTGGGCAGTCTTGGTGAGTTCAGGATTCTATCAAGCAGCTTTTGATTCATAATCTTTGGACACCCCAAGCTTGTGCCGGTCCTTTTGGAGACTGACATTCATAAAACTAGGTAAATCTATCATCGACCGAGTTCAATGTGCACTTGATATGGGGTACATCAAACATCCCCTAATTTCTTCTTCGGGCGCCTTCTGATCCGAATATGACGATTACGGTTACAGCTTGCTGCATGCACAAAATGTGAGTCCAAGGCAGGTCCAATAAAACAGGCCGTTGTGCGTCATACACAACGGCCTGGTCAAGATATCGAATTTAAATGATCCTGTGATCAGTTTGTCTCAGCGCCGGCTTCGGCAAGGTTCTCGGACTCATCATCGGGTTTGTCGTCGGATTTGACGTCCACACCTTCAAATTTCAGACCTTCCTCACCTGCAACATGGGTTGCTTTGATGAGCTGGCCGGCCTTGAACTTGCCACGCAGAATCGACTCGGACAGGGCGTCTTCGACGTACTGTTCAATTGCACGACGAAGCGGACGTGCACCGTAGTCGGGGTTGTAACCCTTTTCGATCAGGTAATCGCGTGCCTGGTCGTCAATCTCAAGTTTCAGTTCCTTGAGGGTCAGACGCTGGTAAACCTTACGCAGTTCGTAATCGACGATCTGTTCAAGGTTGGCACGGTTCAGGGCACGGAAGACGATGATGTCATCCAGACGGTTGATGAATTCAGGACGGAAATACCGTTCGATTTCATTGATCAACGTCTGCTTCATCTTCGAGTAATCAGTCTCTTCGTTGGGCTTGGAGAAACCGAAACCGCCGCCGGTCTTGATCAGGTCCGCACCAATGTTGGAGGTCAGGATCAGGACGGTGTTACGGAAGTCGACGTGTCGACCGAAGCTGTCGGTGAGCTGTCCTTCTTCCATGATCTGAAGCAGCATGTTAAACACGTCCGGGTGCGCCTTTTCGATTTCGTC
>JBICHS010000475.1:0-4819 GCA_043101135.1 Phycisphaeraceae bacterium JB051 | reverse complement strand
TTCGTTGCGTCTGAGACCCGGTCAAGATGACCGGGCTATGTTTCGATAGCCGAGTCATCTTGGCTCGGTTGCCTTGGAACGATGAGCTTCAAAACAGTTGCAATAAAACACTGGACTCCCGCCTGCGCGGGAGTGACAGTCGGTCTCTATGAAGTCAATCACAGAGAGCATCAAGCAGTGATGCAGCTATTCATGTCGTAAATAACAGTCTGATTGATCGCTAGCGTGTGACCAGATCACGTGCTGAGAGATTGTGATTGATCACGGCCGGGCCACTGGTTTCACGCAAGCCGGTTCGGACGCTTTGGGTTTTGAGCCGTTGAGCACCGTCCAGGAATCGGAAGTTTCGGATGATGGATTCACCGGGATGCAGTTGCGAGATCAGGCGTTCCTGGCGCGAATAGCCGGTCATGTTGGCGAAGGAATACAGCGAGATGACTTGCGTACCACGGTTGGCAATGCGCTGTGTGACCAGGGCATCGATCGTGCCTGTCTTGGGATTGCTTTCGATGGTCAGGTGTGAATAAAAGTCAATGTCTTTAAGTCCCAGCTCAAGCGGCGTGGTGAAATTCACGTCGTAGCGTTTTTGTGAAACGAACTCGACCCGCGCGACCAACTCCTTATGCCCCGCCGTTTCGGAGATCGGGAAGGAAAGCTGAATGGGAATTTCGTAATCGGCATTGGCGGCCATGGAAAAGAACATACGCTTGGGACTGATACGCCACTTCTTGGGTTCGAGAAATGTGATGTGTCCTGAGATCGTATGGTTCCACGGATTATGCAGCTTCACGACACGGTTGTGTGGGATCTGGCGTGACTCGATGAATGGACGATCCACCACGAATGAGGCACGGAACAATGCCAACTCGGTATCGATGTCTTCCATGAACATCGGCTCGCCGGTGACTTTGAAAGACTGTTTGCCATCTTCGACGGTCATCGGCAGGTGATTGCCCCACAGGTCATGCCACTTGGGATCGACCCCCAGGTGCATGGTCATGTCCGTTCGGTGCTGCGGTGCCGACTCATTCCAGAAAGCGAGCATGCCCCCTGCCGTGCCGTCAAGAATCATGCACTTGATGCCACGGCCCATGTTCATGTACTTGACCACGCGGCGACCGCAAAGACGATTGGACAGTGATGCAAACACGCCCAAAGTCGGATCAGGCATCAGCACCACATCACGGCGATCCGACACAGTCCATGGCTTATTGATCATCATGCCCGACTGGGTGATTTCCCAACCACGAAGCATGCGTAAAGCCAGATCGTTCACGCGGTCCTGCTGCGAGAGTTCATCGGCTGGGGACACCTGGAACATCAACGTCCGTGGGACATCGCCTTGCTTGGTCCAGTCTGACCAGAACTCCTTGAGATGTTCAGCATGAACACCTTCGGGAACCTTCAACACGTAACCAACATCCTTACCCAGAAATTCATGCGGCGGTTCGAGGATATTCCAAGGCAGTATCAATCGCGGGTTGGGAGCCAGGGTCTGGAATTGATAACGCACACGACCAATCAATCCCAGCAGATCCTTGTGATACATCGCCGTGGGATTGAGTACCGAACCCAATTCCCACTGACGAACACGCTGACTGTGCCGCAGGATCACTGGCTTGAAGTAGGCTGACCAGATGTTCACATCCTGATCAAAGAGCATGTGAGCCTGTAGACTTGACTGCTGTAATTCACTCTTGAGAAGATCAGGAATCGGATGCAAGCTGAAAATCACATCGCGGTTTTCAGCGATCAATGGATGGAGTAAATCATCAAGTTGGTTCTGTTGAAACTCAATGTTCTTGGTCGATGTATCCCGTCGCCAGGGACTGATGGTAACGCCGTAAATCCCTGCTTTTTGCACCAAATCCGGTATCATCGGCAGTTCAATGTCCGGCACATCCACTGCTCGAAGCGAAAACCGTCGCGCGTCACCAAGATGTGCAGGCTTGTCCGATGGCAACCAGAGAAAACCGCACAAGGTTCGAGCGACTGGCTGCTGAATATCCGAACCGTCTATCGCCTTGGTCTCGGAAACGATCAGGTCCGCCAAATACCAACCATAGCCAGGCAGTGTCGGTTGATGTGTCCAGGCATTGGGGGAACCCGCACCGACTTCCTGACTGCGTGTATCCAAGAGATTCCGACGATAGTCATAGACAGTCAGCGTTGAAACAAGTCGACGACCGCTTAAGTCGCGCACCTTCACCGTCAAATTCGGCTTCTCAGGATGACGCAGAATGTTGACTTTGCTTTGCGTCGAAAGGCTGATGTTCGGCAGCTGCCAAATAGCAATGTCATCAATCCAGACACCGCCATCGACTTCGTTGAAAATCACCTGCTTCTCACCGAGCAGCGAGTTCTTATCGCGGCGTTCCTGGAGTAGTTCGACCTGCATGCCGATCCATGCTGCAGGCGAAAAATCACCATTGAGCTTCATGCTCAGATCCAACCATTTGTCATTGGACTTGAACAAACCCGTGGTGACGACGCTGTCTTGAACGACGCGCCCTTTGCCATCAATGAAATACACGGTGAACTTGGCGGAGGCATGATCCAGTCGGGCGGTCTTGACCCGGGCGGTGATGCGATAGTCACTGTTGGGGACCGCCGGAATCGCACCGACTTCCAGATAAGCACCGGCATTGCCACCGTTGAGTCCCATGTACAGGCTGTGATCGCCTTTCTGGTTCTGTGGGATGTTAAAGCGAACCTGCGTGTAGGTCGGATACCCCTTGAGCGTGGTCATCTGCTGATGCAACGGCTGCTGGTCAAAATGTGGCATCCCGAGATTGGATGGCGCACCAATGCGATGCCAGTAACCGGGCATGTCTTCGAAGTTGCCAAAGCGTGCTTCTTCAAAGTCGAATTTATGGATCAAACGTTGATGGGCATATTGACGTTCATCCTTGTAAAACGTCGCAGGCTGAGCCTTGAGATGAGCGCAGGATAAAAACAGGCTCCATGCAATGCACAAACCCGTCACCAGGCGCAACCCTAGCCCTGACAGTTGAACAGTCATACTGGTAGTTATCGGATATTCGCGGGGATTTGCTGCAAAGTGAACCGTGTTTTATCTGCAAAAATCACAGGGCAGCCAAACGTTGAGCTTTGTCATAGCTGATCAAGGCATCGATCATCTCTTCCATCTGCCCAGCAAGCAGGGCCTGCAGTGAAAATGACGTGTTGATACGGTGATCCACCGCGATGTTTTCCTTGTAACGGTAAGTGCGAATGCGCTCGGATCGACCGCCGGAACCGATCATGCTCGACCGCTGCTGGGCACGCTCTGCGTCTTTTTCACGCTGATAAATGTCGTAAACCCTCGCACGCAGCAGCATCCATGCTTTCTGTCGATTCTGCGTCTGGCTTTTGGACTCCTGCATGCGGACTTCAACACCGGTGGGCTTGTGGATCATGTGTACCGCGGTGGCAACTTTGTTGACATTCTGACCGCCGGGGCCTTGTGCGGTGGTGACATGGATTTCCACCTCGGATTCGGGGATGTCGATATCCACCTGCTCCGGTTCGGGGAGAACTGCCACGGTCGCAGTGGAAGTATGCACACGGCCTTGGGTTTCGGTTGCAGGCACACGCTTGACGCAATGCACACCGCCCTCGTAACCAAAGCCCTGCCAGACCCCTTCACCGCGGACGTTGAACACGGCATGACGCACACCGCCGACTTCGCCTTCAGCGATATCCAGCAATTCGATTTTCCAATTACTCCGAGCGGTATAGCGTTGGTACATCTCAAAGATGTCCCCCGCCCAGAGTGCTGCCTCATCACCACCGGAGGCCGAGCGGATTTCCACGATGACCGAGCCAATCGCCCGGTCGTCTGCCGTGACCAACTCGCCGGTGACTTTTTCAAGTAAATCGCTGGCCTGCTGCTGCAAGTCAGGCAACTCCTCTTTGGCCATCTCGACAAACTCAGGTTCGTCGTTGGCAGCGATCACCTGCTCATACTCAGCAATCTGATCACCGATCGCCTGATACGCCTGATACTGCGTCACGATCGGCAACAATGCCGCCCGTTTGACGCTTAACTCACGAAGCTTTTCGTGATCCTGCATCACCTCCGGCGCCTGCAACTGCTGCTCCAGATCACTGAACTGCTCAGCAATCTGGTCAAGCTTTTCAAGAAGTCGTGTTTGCAGATCGGACATGCTTTGAGAATATCTTGCCAGATGTGTTCAAGGCAAATTGGCCACAGATGAACACAGATAAACACAGATCAGAATCAGCCATCACCGATTGCCTTTTTGCCTTTATCCGTGTTCATCTGTGTTTATCTGTGGTTACTTGTCTTGAACACAGGAAGGCGTCGTATGCCATAGGCGCATGAAAAACCGCAGCGCGAACGTTACGCTGCGGTTTGGATTGGTTTGGTTGGGCTTACTTCTTGCCGAAGTAGTTGCCAGCAAACTTGCGTTGGAACTTTTCAACGCGGCCGGCGGTGTCGACGAACTTCTGCTTACCGGTGAAGAACGGGTGACACTCGTTGCAGATATCGACGTGGATGCTCTTGGCTGTGCTCTGGGTGGTGAACTTGTTACCACAAGCGCAGGACACTTCGCAGTCAATGTAGTCGGGATGGATGCCAGTTTTCATGATTTACCTCACTGTGGGCAAACGATTCGTGCTAATGTTTAAAACCGATCTCGCAGTCACAACAGAGCATTAAACTGCCCCACGTTGCGATATTGCAGAGAATCGGACATGATACAGTATTATTCCAAATTTTCAACTCCCCGGAGCAGTAAAAAAGCATGGATGTCTTTCTCAACGGCCAAATGATACCAGAAGACCAGGCGAC
>JBICHS010000474.1:0-14495 GCA_043101135.1 Phycisphaeraceae bacterium JB051 | reverse complement strand
CCATTTCAAGTTTATTAGCCGTTTCAAAAGTAATTGGCTGAGCATCTTTAATAATTCTGCTAATAGACTGTACAGTCATTCCTGTTCTTACAGCCAACTCTTTTTGCGTCATATCTAATGATTCAATTGTTTCCAACAAAGTTTCACCAGGCGAGACTGCAAAATCGGGCTCAAATTCGTATTTTACTTTAGTTATTTTAGACATTTTAATACCTGATCTTAGTGATAGTCGACCACTTCCAAAATCACAACTTCGGTAACTTTCTCCCAATCCAAGCCACCATCTTCTAGGCATGGACGGGGATCATTCCCCACTTCAAAGATCAAGCGATACTGCTCTTTAAGTGTGACTGCCAATTTACCTTTATAGTTTTCTTTAAGCTCATGGCATCGTGCTGGTGGGAGGCGTGATATTTGTTCTAGCGTTTCTGCAGCGCTTAGTTCCATCAGGCGTTGCTTCAACTTAGACGCAAGCTTATCCCCCCACTCGGCCTTCATTTTCTGCTCAGTGGAACAAAGCTTCTGCATTTTTCTCGTACGAAATCTTATATCCATATCGTCAAAACTTCAACACTTTGATTAACACGTTATGTTAATTATTTTATTCCTCAGCAACACCTCTGTTGCCAAAAAAATTGTATCTCATTATAAAAAAACAAGTTAAAACTGATTGCTGAGCGCATAGAAAAATTGAACACAGTTCCCCGTTGTAGCACAAGACAAAGCTGCCACAAGCTCCTTCAATTTAAAACTTTACACAATAAATGGGTCCTCCGCGGAAAATGAATGGTTCAACAGTATAACTGTGCGAATACTATCTGACCATAAATAATACCGAGATTACCGGGGTATTTGCATTCTAGTTGTAATTCAGTTTTATCATTGCCCAAGGGGTGGAATTCAGATTGCACATTTTGATCAAGGAGAAATAACCCTCAACACCACATAAATCCTTGTGTCTTCTTTTGCCAGGTTGTCCATGCCGACTTGGGAGAGGTAGGGTAGGCCGTCTTTGCTTTGGGTGTGGTTTTGGACCACGGAACCGCCGACGATGATGACGCCGCCGGGGGCGATGACGGCTGCGGTGCGCAGGACGCGACGGGTGCGGATGGGGGCTTCGTCGATGTAGCCGGAGACTTGGGAGAGTTCGGGTTCAACACTGACACGCAACAGGCCGTCAGGTTCGCGGGTGACGCCGACCGTGAGTAACAGGCCGGTGTCGATGTCCTGATATCCCGTTGTGGTGACGGTGCCTTGATCGGTGACCGTGCGTTGGGGGACGGGGATGGTCTGGCCGGTTTGGAGTTGGGCGTCTTTG
Organism: Phycisphaeraceae bacterium JB051; assembly: GCA_043101135.1. Classification (GTDB taxonomy): domain Bacteria; phylum Planctomycetota; class Phycisphaerae; order Phycisphaerales; family Phycisphaeraceae; genus UBA7800. The sequence goes on along the minus strand of JBICHS010000474.1, from coordinate 13,177 downwards.
CCTTCGATGCATGAGAGCGTTGCAGACGTGAGCAAGCGGGCATATCGCTGGTTTTCGTCAGCTTCAATGGTGGCTTGCAAGACCGTCGATAGTGTTGCGTTGGTGTCGAGGGTTTTATTGGTAACGCCTGCATCGAATTGCATCACGCCGGAGAGGTTCCAGTCAATGCCCAGCTTGCGGGTGAGGGATCGGCTAAGCTCGATGAACTGCACTTCGACGATGTACTGACCTTCTGCAGCCAGCAATGCGTTAAACATCAACTCGATTCGTCGCATACCGTCCACGGTGTCTTTGACCACTGCACGATCGCCGACAATGCTCACTTCCACGGCTTCACTACCGATGGTTGCGATCGCGGTTTTGGCATCGTTGACCAAGTCCGCATCGGGGAGCGTAAACACCCGCACCACCAAGTCCGCTGATTCAGGTTTGCCCACGAGGTACGTATCAGGAGATCGACGGATGACCATGTAGTCATTCTCGAATTGACTCAACACGGTTTGCAGCACTACCGTCGGGGCGATGTTGTTGGCTGCGACTCTGACCGGTTCCTCAAGCATATCAGCTGGGAATGACACCAACACGCCCATATCAAAGAGCATCGATTTGAGTTGCTTGACCTGCCCCTGCATGTTCACAGAGATAAGTTTTTCAGGGCCGTAGTCTGGCAAATCGGTTTTGATTTTACTTCGCTGGATCGTTGGCGCTTTGACCGTCGGGAGAACCAGCCGCACCTGTTGTTCCAGGTTGTGCAGACTCTGGCCGCAGCCCGTCAGGTGAAGCATGCAGAGCACCAACACTACCCACCGGCCAACGCACCGAATCACCGTTTGTTCCCGTCCATTGTGTTTGTCCATGTTCGACATCTACCTTTGCGAGTTTGTAACCTTCAACTGATTGACCGATCCGCACCAACTGCGTGCCGATGTAAGCACCATCCTTGACCACACCCGCCAGCTCGTAGCGTTCATAGACAGGGGCTTGCTTGGGTTGCGTGTTTGTGTTCTGCCTGTTGTTGTTGTGCTGCTGCTTGCTGGCTGGTGCTGGGACTTCGACCATTTCCTTTTCAGGCCGCATGAATGTCATGGCAATGAACATGCCCAGCAATAACACGAAGGCATATTTGAACCATTGCCATTTGCTGATTGATTTGGTTTTCACGCTTTGTTTATCCTCCAGTTGATCGATGAGATTCGAGCCGACGAGTCTTGACCGAACTTCGCGCAGTTCCTGTGCCTGATCTTCAAGTGACCCGCCGTGGACATGGGATTTGTAAAGTTGGAAGTAAACGCCGCCGTTGAACGTGGGGAACTCGAAGTTGTATGTGTAATCCTTCTTGCCGATCTTCAATTCGTCGTTACGTTCGTCGTAATCCTCCGGCAGGCACTGACCCACACGGAACAGGTTCAAACCCAACATATGCAACCGCAGGGGCCCGAGTAACGGCACACGTGCAAAGTTGGTACAGCGGATCAACTCCGTTGCCATCGATCTAAACGACAATGACGCATTCATCCAACGTTGTGTGACCACGAAGATTTTCAGCTGTAAATGACGGTGCATCGATGTCATGTCCACGACATACTTCGGTTCATCGCGGTAGTTTTTTGCCGGGAACCATTTGTGCACCTCATCAAGGAACAACACCGAGCCAGGTGGGAACCAGTTGGCTTTCATGCCTTGATAGATTGGCGGGCCATACTCATCTTCAGATTCAATCACTGCCTGCTTCCAGAACCCGTCCTCAAGCTCTTCTTCGACGTCTTCGTCCAGGTCGCCGTAACCTTCCCATTCATCCTTGAGCACTTCGATCCGGTCTGATATCCAGCTCAACCGCTCACAGAATCGCCCGAAGTGTTGCTTGGTGAGTGTGGGACGAATGAGGCGGGATAGACTACGCCGAAGTGGTTTGGGGCCTTCTGTCCGCATGACGATGTACGCCCGCATGCGTTTAAGCTTGATGGGGATGTTGGTGTAGACGGGGCGACGATCCAACGCCGCATGCGAGAGGATTTGTTTGGCACACCAGTAGCTTTTACCGCTGCCCGGCTTGCCGATGACACCCAAGATGCCCGATTCCATTGGTCGCTGATTCTTGGCCACCGTTAAACCTCATCCTCTTCATCAAGCATTTCCATTTCCTGATCGGGGTCGCCTTCTTCGATGGATTCAAGCTCCTGTTGGGATGTGTCTTCGCCTTCATCTTCCATCACCTGTTCATTCACCGCGTCCATGCCCTCAGCTTCAATCACTTCTTCGGTGGCTTTGTCCGTTTCCTCTGCTTTGATGGCTGCCTCTTTCTTGGCGTCTTCGCGTTCCTGCTGCAGGAGTTCACGGTAGGCGTCCATCGTTTGGGCATAGGACTTGCGTTCCAATCCCGCATTGAAGCCCAAGAGGTACATGGTTTCAGATCGGCTTTTGTTTTTGCGTTGTGCAATGGGTTGACGTTTACGCTTGCCGCCACCATCCCACCAACCCAATCGAACATGAACCATGTCGGTTTGTCTGCTGATTTCACCCATAACGTTTTTATCCTTCTATTGTCGGTATAAAGCCAATGATCCAACGCACCGCACGCATCGACAGACGCACCGCCCATTCAGCGACGAAGATGGCAAACACCGCTTTGACTGGTAACCAGTAATTGACCGATTCAAGCAAGCCCGCAAAGGTGTCAATTTTGTTGGACAAGGATGACGGGTCGATATCAATGCCGTTGGACTCCGCCAGGTCAATGAGCCATTGACTGATGACGTCAAACGCATCTTGGAACCAGATCACCACCCAGTCCCACACCCACGCAAAAAAGTCCGCCAGGTAACCCAGCAGACTTGCAAGCAGGTAATCAACGATGCCTACGAGCATGTCCCACATCGTTAGAACTTCCTTAACTCATCAAGGACACGTAGACCGGACATCAAGCCAATCAGACCTATGATTAATGGATCGAAGTAGGGCTTGACGTAGGCACCGTAAAACGACAGATCAAATGTCATCTGCATTTGTCCCGAACCACTGAGAACGCCTACCCATGGGATGGTGATGGTGTACTCGGGGACGCTTGTAGGATTGGAGATGTTCGGTTCGTCGATATGAATGCTGTCGATCACGTCCGGCGTATTTAATGCCAGCGGGGCACCTTCTATACCGGAACCATCGTAGGGATCGCTTGCACCTACTGTACCGTCACCGATGCCGCCCATGGCATCGCTTAAACCATCTATCGCATCCTTGACACCGTCCACGGAGTCTTTGACGTCATTGACCGCATCTTTCACGCCATCCACTGATCCCTTGACGCCATCCACCGCATCGGTGTTATCGTCGACGGCTTTGGTGACATCCTCCACCGCACGGCCCACACTGTTTAACACACCACGATTGGCAGCGACTTCTGCAGCAGTGGCGCGTTCGGCTTGATACAGATCGTTACCAATGGCTTGATTGGTTTGCCGCAGGGCTTCCACGGCGTTGGTGGTGCTGGAGGTGTCCGATGCATCGCCGCTACTGTCGCGGTTTTCGTCACCGGGATAGGTGACGGTTTGCGTGTCGCCAAATGATCCTGAACCGCCGGGGTTGGATGCGTCATTGGTGCCAGGCGTGTTGCTGGTGGTGATCTCAAGGGGTCTTGTGCCGTTGTAATTGGTGCTGGATTCTTCGGGGACATACTGATCCGGCCAACCGTCTCCGGTGGTATTTAAGGTTGCACTACCTGCCGATGTCCCGTCATACATCGCCCAATTCAATGGGCCGCCGTCATCCGTTACCACTGTTCTTAACGTGCGTTCGCCATCGGTGTATTCAAAGAGTGTGAAGCCCGGGCCTTCTTCGGAGACGGGGTAATGGGTTGCTTCCTTTAACTCCCAGCCATTCCAATTGGGTTTGGAATCCGGATCGTTGGGGTCTGAGCCGTTGGCGTTTTCGTAATCGTCATCCCAGCCGTCATCGTCGGCATCGGTGTCGACTGGTGTAGGCTCAAAACCGCCTTTTTCGGGGTCGTAAAAGTCAGCCACGCCGTCAACGCCTGTGGGGTCGAATCCTTCGTCTGCTGGGTCCTCGTAACCTTCCTGTGCATCGGCCACGTCTTGCAATGGAAAGTAAACATACCATGGTGCCGCACTCCAATTGCTTCCTTCTGGGCTTTGACTGGCATAAAGATTTGTTGCATCCCGCCATATGTGCTGACAGATTGCCGTTCCTTCTGAATACTTGTAGATCATCAACTTAATCGTGCTCTGTACAACCGCTCCCGTTTCATCATCAACAGTATATTGCCAGTAAAGCCTCCTACCCGAACTACCACTACCCGCCGACAATATCGTCTCTGTTTTCGCATATGTTGCTGTAGCGATCGTGAATATGACCAAGGCTAACAATAGGATGTTTTTGGGCTTTACCATATCCGGCCTCATTTCAATAGTTGATGATTCCACGATTGGATTGATCGATTAACGCATTGGCGACGATCCAGCCCAGACCAAAGCCCGCAATGGTGATCGTCCAGAACACCAATTGCTTCACTCCCAACCAGATCGCTGGCAGGTACTGCATGAGTTCAATGAGTTGGTCTGCTTGGGTTTCGGTCATGGTCGTGTGAGTCTTTCCACTAGCATCATTGCGAGCCATGCAGTAACGAGTGTTCCCGCTATAGCTGCAGCTACTGTTCCGAAGTGAATCAAATAGCTCATCGCCGCTTCACCGAATGAGAAGAGATTCACAATGTCTACTTTGGCATCCACATTGGTTAACGATTCTGCAAGATGAAACATGTCATATCCTTTACTGTTGGTTGAAAAGACCAGATCGGCGGTAACCGATCCAGTCTGAGGGTGAGAGAGAATGCCAGGTCAAACGCTACGCCGATTGGACAGGCGATAAATGAAACCGCCAGCAATGCCCAGCGTGATCAGGATGCCGCCCATGATGGCGTACACACCGCCGGTGGTGGTCAGGTAGGACATGGCCAAAGCGCCATAGTCAAACAGGTGCACCACTTCGACCGTGGCGTCCACGTCCGTGAGTGTGGCTTCCTGTGCCATGGCCATCGTGGGCATGAAGGACATCACGAACGCCAACGCCGCCATGACGACCAAGGCCTTGAAGCGACCGAAGCCGCCACCGTGTTTGGGTTCTGCAACCTTCACCGTCTCGGTGTTGTTGCGTTCGTGTAACAGGCGATATTGTTTTTCGTTCATCGCCTCCGCTGTGTTGTCGCATTTTGCGATCATGGTTGAAACTCCCTTTTCAATGGGGTGGTTAAGACCGCCGGGCCAGCATCCGCAACGAGCGAAGCTGAAAGGCGGTGAACTGAATAAAGAAGCGTGCAGTAAATCCAACGGATAGGCCTGCTCCGAGGACTTTGGCGCTTCGTGCCAGATAGTTGGCCCAATCCTGAGCCGCAATTGGTTCGATGACTTCTGCTGCCTGCGCTTGGCAGGTGGTCAACATGACGAGGATGACAGGGATGGTGCAGTACAGAAGCCACTTCATGAGATACTCCAGGTCAGAACGGCAGATGCTCGCCGTCTAAGGTGGTGTCAATGTCAGTAATCACTTCGTGGACATGGGCGTGTTGCATGGCGTATTGCGGGTCGATGCAGGCCAATTGCGCCCAGCCGTAGAAGTCGGCTTGTGTTTCATACGTGTCTTCGAGGATCGGGTCTCCGTCATAGCTGTTGTCTTCGTGGTCGATGGTGACCGGGTTCTTATGGCTTTTATCAAGTAAACGCCCGGCGGCCGCGGCCCAGCCGCTGGCCGCCTCCGATGGCTTGTTTGTTCTGTTCCAGATATTGACGAAGGTTTTGCGGTATGAATTGCCGTACTGATCTTCGTCAGCAATCAGGTTGATAGCGTCTTGTGCATCGCGATAGGTGCAGTCGATTTCAATGGTGCCTGTGTAATGGGCTTTACCGTCTTCGTCATAGACTTTTTCTTCTGACAGCCACTTGTAGCCCTGCATGCGTAGAGCGATCAGCAAGGCCCCGTAATCGCCGTACAACTTGCGGGGAACATCATGGGGTTGACGGACACTGATGGTCTGACGCGCAATTTCCATGCGTTGCCAGATGGGTTCACGTGGGCGATACTCGCGCGGGTTGTAATTGGTTCGCGGTTCGGGGACGTGGTCCGGATCTTTTTCATGAGCCCAGAAGCCGGGGGAACTTTGCACAAGCTTGAGAGAGCGACCGGGTAAGTCATACAACCAACCGGGGACGTCGCCGGGCTTGGCTTGATACTTGGCGATGTAGCTTGATGCATCCTTGTTGATGCGTTCAATGTGACAGTGACCATGTCCCCAGACTTCGGTTAAATCTTCGATGCTGATGTTGCCGGTGTCGTAAAAAATCAAATGCCAATGCAGCCAGCCGCCGTCTTGGAATTCTTTCTTCGCAATCCATTGGCCGATGAGTTTTTGGCCGATGCGTCTTTCAAGCCTGCGGATGAATTGACGGATATGACCATCGCCACGGTGAGCCATCTGCCAGAGGGTGTATTGGCCATACTCGCCGTAAGGTTCGCGGTCATACGTCAATGTCACGAATCGACTGCGTTTGGTCTTCCGGGGGGCCAGGTCAAGCTTGGCTTGAAGGCGCTTTTGCAGGGAACGGGCAAGGCGTTTGCCGCCTTCGGGGTCAAGCCATGACAAGCAAATATTGCGTCTGATTTTAATGGGCATCCTTGCCGCCTCTCTTCTTCCGTGGGTTCCGGGGGTTAGTGTTCATACAACGGGGTCACGACAAACCAGTCTTCGTCGGTCTGCACAACCACCGTGCCGGTTTCTTTTTCCTGATACCAACGCCGTAAAACCGAACGGCCTTGATATGTCACCGTCTCCTCATACAGGAATGACAGCTCAAGGTCGGTCGGTTGATCAATGGGCTCAAGGATGGGTTGCTGGGGCATGGTGTACCTCAAACAGTAAAATCCGGCCTGTGCAATGTTGCCTCATGCGTCAGAGCACAGGCCGGAGGAAAATAGACGCCAGTGGCATCGCAAAGGGTCAAGCGGGTTGTTTGTCAGGTTGCTTGGTGCCGTTGACCTTCTTTGTGTCTGTCTTGACAGACGTAGACTTCAAGACGTCTTTGGCGTCGACGTATTCGATGTTGCCGAACTGCGTATCAATGCTCGTGCTACCGGTGCGTTGATTGTTACGCGTGGCTAAGACGCCGTTGACTTTGGCAAGTTGGCCTTTGGCGTCTTCCAGAAGTTTGCCTTTGGGGACGCCGTAGAAGCGAAGCGCAACACCGGGGATCGACAGATGGAATGTGTAGTTGTCACGCTCGGTATCAAACTCCAGGTGAGACACCACACCAACGCCTTCCCACTTGGGGACGTGCGTCATGTACGCGACTTCGTCCGCTTCATCGATGTAACGAACACGCAGCACCAGACCGCCACGGACGCTTTCCATCTCGCCGGTGAGTTTGTAAATCTGACCGTCAGCCATGGCATCCTTCAGATCATCCGTCAACGTGATGGGGAACTCAGAGCCCATGGTTTGCAGCACGTAAAACTTGCGGTTGCCTTCCTGCTGCTTGAAGGTGCTGTTAAGCATGTTTGAACGCGGCTTGCGCTCATTGGCTGCGAACTCGGCTTGGCCTGTAACGAGGCCGACAATTTCAAAAGTGGGTCGTGGAATCATTGTGTTTTCCCTTTGCATAAAAGTGTGTGAATTGGTTAATGAACGGTTCTCTTAACTCCCCCCCGCCCCTCAATCCTTGAGGGGAGCCCCCCAGAAGGGCAGGCCTTTAATTCATGGGGTTATGGGCTATCGTTATGTTGGCTTGACTCGCCAGCTCAATCAGAAATTCAGCCATCGGGCGCGGTGTCAGCTGTCTCGTGCTGCTGTGCAGACGGTCGACCGTCGTGATGGCTGGACGTTTACGGGGAAAGTCGGGGAAGTCATCAACCCCAACGACATAAAGCCAGGTCGGTTTGGCAACCGGTGCACCGAAGGCAGATAGCCAGGTCAAATAGGTTTGGCCACCGAATGCATCGGGGAACTGTCCCGGCTCAGGCAGATTGCAGGCTGCAAACAAACGGGAATGCGCGGGATGCTCCAACACACCGCCCCAGCGTTGCACCTGCTGCACACACCATGGCCCAAGGCTCATATCCTGATTAATGCACTGCTTCCAGAGTCGGCCCCACGGACCACAAGGAGGATGTGCAATGACGGGCTTGCCACCTGCAAAGCTTCGCGCGTCACGCTCTTGGTCATACCAGTCAGCAACCAATTCCGGATACACGCCAGCAGGTTCAACGCACAATGCGGCAACACGGTTGGTCATGACTGCACCGCCTGTTCTTCAACGATGCGACCACGAAACGTACCGGACAAACGCAAATGCTCATCACCGAACCAGAGAGCATCGCTCAAATCAATACGTTTCCGTGCCAATGCTTTGACGCCTGACAGATCAAGCAGGAAGGCTAATTTGCCTTTGATCTCGACCTTAAATCCCTGTGTTTTGTAATAGCCGTCATACTTGTCAACGGTCAATTCCATTTGATGATCCGACATGCTGCGTAGCATCTCGCGGATGTTCTGGAGAAGTTTGTCAGTGGTCATAATGCCACCGCCTGATTCTTGTTAGTGCGCTTAACGAACTGCATGGCGTCTACGCTTCGCACTTTGCCGTGAATGCAGCATGTGTATTCCCGACCGGGTTCACCTTCTCCGTCGTCAAACTCACGATGCTTTTCGATGTCGATGTGGTTCAATGTGACGTGAGAGATTGCCGAAAGCCGCTTTAAGCTGATCCCTTGCACTGTGACCAATTCCGCCCACCAACTGCACCCGCCGTTTGCAGGAGTGCACCAATGGAACTCTCGAACCTCCCGGCCATAGTTTTCTTCTTCCAAAGCTGAAATGATTTGTTGCTCAATTTTGTCCTGTGTCGTCATCGCTTCACCCTTTGCTCAATGACACGTCTCTATCTGCACTGGCACGCTGCCAGATCGCGCACAAAATAAGCCGCCTCTGGATCACCCAACGAGGAGATCGACAGAGACGGCTTTTCCGGGGGCAGTAACAAAACCAAGCACGCTGCAACGTGGCTGCGATACACCTTGAGGCGACCATGGCTGATTTGCAGCGTGACTTGGTGTATTCAGCCCGCAACGGGCGAACGTATCGAGAAGGGGCAAAAAGGTTGTCTTATTGGAGAACAGATGTAGAATAGACATCGTTCGCACTTCCTCTAAAAGTTGCGGACCGCGTAGCGGGTGTTTGGCGACACGCCGTTACATTTGAAAAAGCTCTTGAAGGTAGCCGCCTTCGAGGGCTTTTTTTATGCACTTATTTTGTCATCTTCCGATGAAGCTGGAAGTGAATTTAACCGTTATAGAAATAGTGTCAAGGACGTAAGTCATGAAAACACCGGACGATGTATCAATTCCCCCCGGCTCCATTAGTTCCGATTTTCAAAGATAGCCTTCAAATTCCTATAAAACAAGGATTTGAAGGCTTTTTTATTGCCAAAATCGGGCCATTTCTCAAACACAAATCGGCCCTAGTTCCGAAAAAACGCCATTTTTAGTTCCGATTTGCGTCTATTGTTAGACCAATCGGAACTATTCTCCACATGCGAATACAAAAATGGCAAAAGCAACCAAAGACAGCCTGACATATCGCAAAAACAAGGGCTACACGCGCGATCTGGGATGGAAGCTAAATAAAGATAAGCGCCGCATCCAACCCCGTTTCCTCCTGGGACACGATAAACATACCGCACAACTGGCCAATGCCAGACTCGAAAGCCTTTGGCAAACCATCACCCAAGAAGCTGAAGAGCAAAACAAGCAGCATTGGGACGGACCGACAGTCGATCCCCTCTGGGACAATGTAACCCTGACCATTGCCAACGCCATCCGCAAAGGTCAGGCAACTGTCACTGTCCCCGCTCCCTCCAGTCAATCCCAAGGCTCTGCTGACGATGACGCATACGCCACCTATATCCACAGCCTTCAACAAACCTATGCCGGCATCATCGCCTTTGCCCCCGAAGACCCCGACGCACTGAAACGAGGCCAGGAAAGCCACCTACACTTCGCAGAGCATCGCGCCCGGCAGGCTCGCAACAACGCTGCTATCGCCAACACACCCATCCCAGACACCGGCGTGAACCAGTCGCTCTACCAAGCCTTTGAAGCCTATGCCCAATATGCCGCACAGAATCGTAAGGGCGGGGCCAACGAACCCAAGGATGCCCGCACCCTTACCGCAGCCATCAAAGACGCCACACTCGACCAGTTTGGCTATGACGCCATTGAGCAAATCGGCAATTACTGGCGCAGTCGCCCAATCTCAAAAAGTCATGGTAGTAACGGTCGAAAAATGGCAGTCAACACGGTGAACAATCGCCTGAAGACAACAAGACGTTTTATTCGCTGGATGCACCGTTCCGACGCTTGGCACTGGCGTGCTCCTGAAGACTGGGAAGAAGCACTGCGGTTTAATGAAAATCGCCTCTTGGATGAACACGAAAAACTCAAATTGGCCGAAGGCCCGAAAACATGGACTGATGAAGAATTGGTCACGTTGTACAGCTATGCAACTGATCGTGAACGCTGCTTGCTCCTGATGGGCTTGAATCTAGGTTACGCCCAATCTGAAGCCATCAGTTTTCGAAAACAAGATGTCCTGTTGGATGAAAACCCTCCCCGCATCAAACGTGTACGACGCAAATCTGGCAAGATGTTCCAAGCCGCCATATGGCCTCAAACCATTGCAGCATTGAATTGGCTAGCCAACGAACGCCAACGTGTTGAGCCGGCCAACAATGATTGGATTCTTCTCACCGAACGTGGGAAGCGCCCTGACCGCCAGCACCTTGCCAACACCTGGAACAAGCTGCTTGATCGCATCCAACAAGACCACAAAGCTTTTCGACGCCTGTCATTCAAACACCTTAGAAAAACTGCCTATCAACTCGTACTTGAGGAAGGTGGTAGCCAGGAAGTTGCTGGCACTTTTGAAGGCCGTAGCCAGTTGTCATCTGACGAACATGCCGACGTCTATGGCCGGCGTTTGTATGAAAAAGTGTTTGAAGCAAACCAAAAAGTCCATGAGCAACTTGCTCCAATGTTCGCCTCAGCCCCCGACGCATTCACCCAACCCCGCACCAAGGGCGGCCCCAACTTGAGCAAAGGTAAAATCGACCAGATCAAACGCCTGAAAACAGAAGGCGTCAAGCCGGCAGAAATCGCAAGAATCACTGGTGTGAGCACTACCACCGTGTATCGTTGGATATAAAGCACTCACATCTGAAACAAGAAACAATCAATCAGGCAGCCTTTGGCAACTTCTCAGGCCGGCATTCTGTGAATTTGTGATGCGTGATAGCTACGTACAAACACCAAGCCACCGCATGCGCGATGATGGCGATGAACACCAACGTTGCTTTGGGAGTAACTTCACTCGTTACGATCCACCAACACTGAATGCTAAAACTGATCAACGCAACAACAATCCCGGCGATGATGCATAGCTTGGGGTAGTCGCGGGGCCGAGTCAGAATGCAGGTTTTTCGAATGTAGGCAAAGGATCGATAGCTGCCCAGAATCCAGCTCAACACGATATATCCATTGAAGGCTACATACCAAAACAAATCAGACAGATGTTACCCATCACGTTCACCAAGCATTGATGATGCAATGAACATCACAGCAATCTGACCAACAATGCTAACGATCATTGGATAAGCGAATGCTGCTGTAGCTACGTGCATGATTGCCACCTTTAGCTGCTACGGACATTCACTTGTGTTGCATTTGGCGGTGATTCCTCCTGCCAGTCAGAAGAATCCTGCAAAATTGGCGATTTTCTTTTCATAGCGTGTTCCCACACGCCTGCAACGCTTGAGTCATTAGAAGAAACGCTCAATGACATTGCGATGTTTGTAGTGTTGACGACTGTATCGCTTTTTGACCTTGCGTGTCGGGTTGGGTTTGATACAGGCTCGCGTTTTGATCTTGCGGAGTTTTTTGCGGATCGCATCGCTGTCGTAGGCTGCGTCGGCCAACACAAATCCGCGTGCAAACCGTCGAGTAAATCTTCAGTCTGCGTGCTGTCGCCGCGCTTGCCGGGCGTGATGAACAGACGCAGCAACTTCCAGCACGCGTTGACCGCCGCATGCACCCTGGTCGTCAGTCCGCAACGCGATCGTCCATGACCGCGTCGCGCGTCAGCATCCTCATTTTGTCATGGGGTAAACGCCTGGAAGTCGACGCAATCGGGTGCGCTTTGACGGTCGTGGAATCCAGTTGAATTTCTTCGTGCTCGGCCTGCGGATCGCCCCCGTCAAACGCCAGACCGATGCGCGGCCAAACACCCGTTGCGTACCAGCGATCGTAGCGTTTCTAATCGGTATTGAACTTGCCGAATCGCGTGGGCAAATCCGCCCAGGGAATGCCGGTCTTCAGCACGTGGAGCACCGCGTTGACGAACAGTCGATTGTCCGTTGCGCTACGGCCCGGATCGCCAACCTTCTCCGGCAGCAGCGGCTCGATCCGTTGCCACTGCGCGTCGGTTAATTCGTGAAGATGTCGCATCAAAAGCCCTCCTTGGCTTATAAATTCAACTCATCGCCCCAACAAGACACCAAACTTGAATGTCCGTAGCAGCTAGTATGCCCCGGTAAATGCCAAAACGACACAACAAATCACTCCACACTCCATATATCCGAGTTCAACGCAACCGATTCGAAAGTGAACCAACCAGACCGCAGTTATAAAATTACTGTGCATCCTGAGAATCTGATTGAAAAATCCGCAAGTTCGCAGAAAAAAGCATGAAATAGTAAATGCTGTCGTGCTTGCTTTATGTGTATATCGAAGTAAATATAAACGTAATCATGCATTTCACATGACAATGTAAACATGTCAAACCAGCGCATTTGTCAGCCACACAACGCTATTATTGACGCTTATAAACCACATACGCCAATGTCATCCAAAGATATGCTTGCAGCGTCGTTGGGGCCTCGAAATTGAACAAAAACTTTAAGTTCATTAAGTGATCCACTGTAGGTATTTGAAACACTACGGAATAATTGATCATTCTTAAAAACTAGAACAGCTGTGTCCGTCACTTTCAATGTAAGAGAATCACCGGTGTTGAAATAGGTTGCTCCAGCAGGACTAAACCAGAAACTAGACCATGAGGATCCATCAT
>JBICHS010000473.1:0-3030 GCA_043101135.1 Phycisphaeraceae bacterium JB051 | reverse complement strand
ATCGGGCAATGCGCAACCGCCGTCCCAAGCACAATGAAATCGATTGGCCGCGTACCATCCGAGCCAATCTCAAGCATTATCAACCTGCATATCGCACGATCATTCCCGAAACGCGCATTGGTTTTGGACGCAAACAATCGTCGCTTCGCAAGGTGATTCTCTGTGTCGATCAATCCGGTTCGATGGCATCATCCATTGTCTATTCAGGTATCTTCGGTGCAGTCATGGCTTCGATACCTGCAGTGCAAACCAGCCTGGTCGTCTTCGATACTTCTGTGGTCGACCTGACTGATGAACTGCATGACCCAGTGGAAGTACTTTTCTCAACCCAATTGGGCGGTGGCACCGACATCAACCGTGCTGTGAGTTATTGCCAGGGATTAGTGCAAGCCCCACAGGAAACCATCTTCGTACTCATCAGTGATCTTTACGAAGGCGGTGTCGAAGCGGAATTGCTCAAACGTAGTGCCTCAATGATCGCATCCGGCGTTCAGTTCATCACACTGCTGGCATTAAGTGATGACGGCGCGCCAAGCTTCGACCATCAGATTGCAGGCAAACTTTCAGCTTTGGGCGCGCCTGCATTCTGCTGCACACCCGAACTATTCCCCGATCTCATGGCAGCGGCAATCAACCGTCAGGATATCAGCCAATGGGCAGCTCAACGCGATATTCTGACCACACGAAGCGATGAAACAATCAATTGATACAAGTGCGATAAAACCAGATTCAGCAATTTTCAAATTACCGTCGTGTTAACTGGTCGCCAAGCCCAGGTGAATGCGATGATCCGCATCATCACCGGCTGCGCGATACAGCATCAGGAACTGACCATTCTCATACCAAACCGCGGGATTACAGACCGCGAAATTTTCCCAAGGGTGATCAGGCTCAGGAACCAGAACAGGATTGTCAGCATGTCGTTGTAACTCAAACATGAATGATCCTTACTCCACTGAGACAACTTTGAAATTTTTGAGTTGGGCAGCAGCACCTGAACTCAGCCGCAAACCTGCGCCCCCTTGAGGCATCTTGCCATAGGCTTCTTCGATGATGAGTTGATCGTCGATGAAACACTGCATGTTCTCATCCTCCACGACCACGCGAAGCTGATACCACCTGTCATCAACCAATGGCGTGATGTTGATGGTTTTGAGTTTTCGCCAAACGGGGTCGACTGCATAAAGCACTGCAGTTGTGTCACGAACGCTGAAGATCATGCCGGTGAAATATGCCGGATGCCTCGCCTTTGGGGGTGAGCCGTGAAAAATCAATCCAAGATTGCGTGACTGGTCTTTGACAAATCGGAACTGCACACTGACCGAGTAACTACTCCAATCAGGTTGATCTAGCAGCAGCATCCCGTTTTTGCCCGCATCGGCTTTGGCGTGAAGCACGCCCTTTTTCAACTGCCACTCTGCGAGATTTTCCCCGGGAATACGCATAAGCCAACGCGGATTCATTTCGGTCTGATCAAAGCCATCCTCAAATAGCACTTGTTTGGGATTTGAAGTTTCTGCATGCAGTTGAATTGCCATGCACATTAAAAAGAGCCCTAAAAAACAAACATATTTCATGGCCGGGTAACTCCACCTTTGAGAATATAAACTTTAACTGCATATGGCGCCCACGTACTTGCCCATGCTTGATTGGCAACGGTTTGCACTTGACCTGACAGGGTTGAAATGCGGGTTTGTGATTCAGCGATCAAAGGAGTTGAGATACTTGCTTTGATGGGTTGATCCGTTGGATTGACCGTCAGCAGATAATGCTGTTTCTGATCTGCAATCAGGCGACAATGCAACCTGCCAGCATCGGTTTTGATCGTATATTGCTGAGCAACTTGCGGGCCGGTCAAAGCCTCTGAAAGATGTTGAATTTGCTTGCCAACATTCAACACCATGCGGTAATAGGCTGCGTCAGTATTCTGTAATGAACCACCCATTTCCTCACAGGTATAGGCAAAGAACAGCATCCCTTTGACACCATGAGCCAAGGCAAGATAGATCATGCAACGACCTTCATCAAGTGTTGGCATGCGGCCGCCATGTTTGAACGAGCCATAGGTTTGGGCAGCAAACCAGACCGGTTTTTTGTAATCAACAGCCTTGTGTGCTTCATCGATGTAGTCAGCAATCACACTGATCGGCTTGGTGGGGACGGGGTAACAATCAACGCCGAAGATATCGCAGGCAGACGCATAGCGCTCAAACAAATTAGGTTCACTGTTAAGCAAGAATACCGGCAAATCAGGAGCAGCCTGTTTGACAGCTTGATACAAATCCTGGGCATTTTCCGGGGATATGCCATAGTTCTGCGGTTCATCTGCAAGATACCAAGCCCAGAGATTGGGATGAGCCATAAATTGACGAACCACCTTCTTCAAATGTCCCCGCAAGAATCGCCTTGCCGCATAGTCCTCATGTGGCAACAAGCCAACACCGCCATCCTGCGCATTCTGCAGATGCGTACGAATCACATCAAACGTCGGACGATAATTCGTCACCTCTGCACAATTAAAACCGTAAGGTTTCAGCGATGCGTATGTACTTTGAGGCTGACGATAGAAAATCAGGGGAAAGACTTTCTCGCCGTTGACGACCAATGCATGATCTTGATCAATGTATCGTCGCGCGGGCTTTGTTGATGTATCTGCAATCGTTGTGGTTGGATGAATCAGTAACGTGCGTCCCACGCTTGCGGGGGGCTGGCCTGCCAATTCAAGTGACACACGCAATTGAGCTGTTCCGGGCTGATCTGCGTGATACGGGATTGAGACGATCTGTTCGCGATCGCCATTGAGTGTTGTGACAGTGGTCTGTGGCGATGACGTTTTGCCAGCGGTGAGAATGGTGCAATGCATCGACGCGTCATCTGACAAAGCCTGCTCATTGATGATACGGATTTTTGCGATGTTTTTACCAACCTGACGCTGGCCAACATCCATGATTTCGATCCCGGGTGCAAAACCCCTGCTGTCGATTTGAGGCTTGATGATTCGAAAAGCTTGCGGGCGATGAAAGCCGTTTT
>JBICHS010000472.1:0-2763 GCA_043101135.1 Phycisphaeraceae bacterium JB051 | reverse complement strand
TTCGTTGTCATCGTTGTCATAGAGAATGGTGCGGTATTCATCACGACTGAATTCCAGGGCTTCAACACCGAGCCAATGTTTGTAACCACCACGCATGTCCTTGGGGACAACCCCGCCACCCTTGCGATCATTGTGCTTGATGCCCGCCAGGTGCCATTTGCCGATGTACCCGGTGTGGTATCCCGCTTCATTGAAACAGGTCGCCAGATTCTTACGGTCGGTTGGCAGAATAAAACCATTACGCCAGACGCCGGTGGTGGTGGCATACTGACCGGTCTGCAAGCAGGAACGTGCAGGACCACAAACCGGCTGGCAGGTGAAGCAGTTCGCCAAATGGGTTTGCTGCTTGGCAAGTCGGTCAAAGTTGGGCATCAGGTCTAATGGGTTACCGTGTAGAGAAGAACAATCCCAACGTTGCTGATCGGTGAAGAAGACAACGACATTGGGTCGTTTGGCTGGGGTGGACATAGAAAGCCTTTCATGATTTTTGGATACAACTGATTTTGCAATTCCAATGGTTTTGTGACTATAATGCTGATCTCAATTGCGGGTGTAACTCAATTGGCAGAGTGTCAGCCTTCCAAGCTGAATGTTGCCGGTTCGACCCCGGTCACCCGCTTTTTTCAGACTGACTCTTTTGCCAGTTCTGAGTCAAACTTTCAACACCGATGCGATGAATCGTGTCGGTGTTTTTTCTTTGGTCGCATGACAGCCAAACAACTGCAGCTTACAACTTGGGTCGAATTTATTGTGGTGATTTACCGGGGAATCGCAATCGCATTTTCGCAAGCGAAGTTGCTTTTTTGCTCAGATTCTTGCCCGCAACGATAACTTCCAGATACCGTCACGATCCGCGTGAGAGCATTTTTTGCTACTCTAAGGAGATGGCTCAAACACTCGGACAAATTAAATTACTCCTCGACAGTTTTGGCTTACGCCCCAAGAAGCGCTTCGGCCAAAACTTTCTGCATGACGGCAACAAAATGCAGGCCATCCTCCAGGCAGGCGACCTTCAACCCGGTCAATTGGTGCTGGAAGTCGGGGCAGGAACCGGGGCGTTGACGAGCCGACTTCTGGAAGCTGACGCACGCGTTGTTGCTGTGGAAGTCGACCGTGACCTGTGGCCGATTCTCGAACAGCAATTTGCAGGCGACGACCGGCTGACTCTGGTCAAAGGCGATGTCCTTAAAGGCAAGCATCAGATCAATCCTGAGGTGGTCAGCGAGCTTGGTGATCAGCCATTTAAACTCATCGCCAATCTGCCTTACAACGTCGCCTCACCGCTATTGATTAATCTGGTGTCCCAGTTTGATCAGATGTCCCATGCCATTGTGATGGTCCAGAAGGAAGTCGGTGATCGCCTGGCTGCCAAACCCGGGAGCAAGACCTACGGTCCGATGGGGATCATTGTCGGGGCGACCTGCGATGTATCAGAAGTCTGCACGCTCTCCCCATCCTGTTTCTGGCCTGCACCAAGTGTGCATTCGTCGGTGATTCTGCTTAAGCGAAAGCCCCAGCCGGTGACAGATGATCTGGCAAAATTCACCGAGCTGGTTCATTTGCTGTTTGGCAAACGGCGAAAACAACTCGGCGCTATCCTTGGACGTGATCAGGAGTTACCTCAAGGCGTGGATCAAAAAATGCGTCCTGAGGTTTTAACTGTGGAACAACTTGCCGCTCTTGCGCGTATGTACCATTGAGTTCACTCTCATTTTTTGTAAGCTTAAGATGAGAAACCTGTCAGCATTTTATGATGGAGCATAAGCCGGATGCGCATTCTCCTTGCCATACCTGTCTATAACGAAGAGCGATACGTGACCAAGGTGCTTGATGAAGTCAGGCATTACACGTCGGATATTCTGGTCATTGATGATGGATCGTCGGACCAGACACCGATGCTGTTGGCTCAGCAACCTGTGGACGTAATCCGTCACGCGACCAATCGTGGCTATGGCCAATCGATGATTGACGCGTTTCGCTGGTCATCGTGTTATCGCTATGACTGGGTGATCACCATGGACTGTGACGAGCAGCATGAGCCTGCTGCATTGCCGATGTTCTTCGAAGCCATTGAGAAGGATGACGCGGACATCATCAGTGGCAGTCGTTACATGTCCGACTCCGCTGCAGAAGATTTGCCTCCCGCTGATCGTCGTCAGATCAACCAGATCATCACCGAGCAGGTCAATGACACACTGAACCTCAAACTCACCGATGGTTTCTGTGGCTTTAAGGCTTACCGTGTCAGCGCGCTGCGCAAGCTCCGTTTGACCGAATCCGGCTACGCGTTCCCGTTGCAATTCTGGGTTCAGGCGGTTGCCAACGATCTGGCGATCCGTGAAGTTCCGATCAGCTTGATTTACAACGACCCGAATCGCAGCTTTGGCGGCCCGCTCAATGACGCTGAAAAACGCCTGGCTCATTACCGCCAGGTCTTCTCCAAAGAACTCAAAGAATTTCCCGACCGTTTTGCCTGTGCTTGTGTTTGTAGTTGCAATGGCCAATCAGAAGGGTAATCAGTTCTCCCATGCCACTGAATCAAGAAGCTCGTTTTTATGCCGATCCCCTGATGATCCACTGGCATCCATCCGGTGCCGTTTCCGCTGCCGACCGTCAGGTTCTCATTGATCTTGTTGCTTCCAATGCCGATCATCTTGGAACCGGGCGTTTGAACATGGATGGCCCGATCATTGCCACCGGTCACCAGGCGTGGTTCTGGCACCCGGGGATTCTTGCCAAGGACATGGCAATGGCCGAAGCCGC
>JBICHS010000471.1:0-6459 GCA_043101135.1 Phycisphaeraceae bacterium JB051 | reverse complement strand
GAAGCTGAGCTGAACAAAGCCCGTACCGGCCTGCGTGAACTACTGACCATCAACCAGGAAGCCCAACTCGTCATGATGGGCATCCTCGAATAACAGACCCATACCTCAGGCAGTTCATACCCCAATCTGCCTGACAACCCCCCGCCTTGGCCTCGGAAACGAGACTAAGGCGTTTGATAACAATGAGGGATTAGGGACTAGCGACTAGGGACTAGTTAACAAGGCAAAAAGCCCAAGTCGCAATCTCCACCCTGGTCCCTGGTCCCAAGTCGCTAGTCCCTGAGCTTCACATGCATCAGAAACTTCTCGAGCTGGTAAACCAGTGTCAACTGGATGAGTCCGCGGCCCGGCAGGTTAACGACCTGCTGGGCCAGGGGATTCCTTTGGACCGTGCCCTGCTCCAATCAGCGGTACTCTCTGAATCCCAATGCGTTGAAAATTTTGGTGCATGGTTTGACCTGCCAACCACCGAACTGGCCAACTATCTGCCCGATAAACAGCTGCTCAAAAAATGTCCTGCCCGCGTCCTGCTCCAACACCAACTGCTGCCTCTGGAAATCGTCAACGGCCAACTCCGCGTTGCTACCGCTTTCATCTCCAACCGAGCAGGCATGGACGAACTGCGTATGGCAACGGGCATGACGGTCACCCCGGTCATCGCCCCACTCTCAGCCATCCAACGTTGCCTCAAAGCACACCTGGGTGTCGGTGCTGACACCGTCCAATCACTGGTCGCTGACAAGGACGGCATTCAGGTCATTGACGATCAGGACAGCGATGATGATGTCGATCTGGCGGACGAAGCAGGCGACGCATCCATCATCCGCCTGGTTAACCAGCTACTCTCCGAAGCCATCGAACGGCGTGCCACGGACGTGCACATCGAACCCTTCGAAGAAGAACTCCGCGTGCGCTACCGTATTGACGGCGTGCTTCAGGAAGCTTCCCTGCCCGCGGAAGTCAAACGCTTCCAGGCAGCCATCGTTTCACGTCTGAAAATTCTCAGTCACATGGACATTGCTGAAAAGCGTGTGCCTCAGGACGGTCGCATCAAACTCAAAATCAATGAACGTGAAATCGACGTGCGTGTGTCGGTGATCCCGATGCTTTACGGTGAAGCCGTCGTGTTGCGTTTACTGGACCGTTCATCTGCATTACTGGGACTTGAACAGTTGGGCATTGCCAAGGACGATCAGGATAAACTCGACCGCATCCTCGCTTTGCCTCACGGCATTGTCCTCGTCACCGGCCCCACCGGTTCGGGTAAAACCACCACGCTTTACGCTGCACTTTCCCGCATCAACGATGTGGATCGCAAGATCATCACCATCGAAGACCCCATCGAATACCAACTTCGTGGCATTAACCAGATTCAAGTTGCAACGCGTGCAGGACTCACCTTTGCCAAGGGCCTGCGTGCGATTCTGCGTCATGACCCTGACGTGGTTCTCATCGGTGAAATTCGTGACGGTGAAACCGCGCAGATCGCAGTCCAGGCCTCACTCACCGGCCACATGGTGTTCTCCACATTGCACACCAACGACTCGCCCTCAGCCATCACGCGACTCATCGACATGGGGGTTGAACCCTATCTCGTCGCGTCATCGCTCGAAGCAGTCATGGCACAGCGCCTGGTGCGTCGCATCTGCAGCCACTGTAAAACAGCTTACGAACCTGAAGACCGCTTGGCGATGGAACTGGACCTGGGTGTCAAGTTGCCTGACCAACTCTACCGCGGTACGGGTTGCACGCATTGCCAGAACACCGGCTACCGCGGGCGTACCGTCATCTGTGAAATGATGACCATCACGGGCAATCTGCGCAGCCTGATCCTTGAACGCACCAGTGCTGACGTATTGCGACGTGAAGCGACCGTGCAGGGCGCACGCAACCTCCGCGAAGATGGTTGGCGTCACGTCAACACCGGCACGACCACCATTGAGGAAGTCCTCCGCGTCACCAAAGACGAACGCAACGACTTTGCAAAAGCCCAAGTCCCACCGTCCAATCCTTCGGAGTCCTAAGTCAACATGCAGACGTACGCATACAAAGCAACCGATGCCAAGGGCTCGATGACCGAAGGCTCCATTCAGGCAACCAACCGAGGCGCAGCCATGCAGCAACTCGGCGCATTGGGCTTAACCCCCATCGCATTGGTTGATCCCTCGGATGTGCAAGGCAAAAAAGCTGCGGACTTCAAGCCCAAAGCAGGCAGCCGAATCAGTAACGCTGACCTTGAACGCTTCACACGTGAGCTGGCCAACCTGCTTACGGCAGGCGTGCCGTTGAGTAAAGCCTTACAGATCATCGTGCGCGAAAGTTCGCGAATGAACTCCAACCAACAGTTCCGTGCGATTCACGATGACGTGGTCGGCGGCATGTCCTTAGCCGATGCCATGGCACGTTGGCCGCGTTCATTTTCCGATGTGTATGTGGCGATGGTCCATGCAGGCGAGACAGGCGGCTTTCTTGATGAAGTGCTCATTCAGATTGCAGAACTTCGCAACCGTGAACAGGAACTGGTCGGTCGTGTCAAAGGCGCGCTGATTTACCCGGTGGTGCTTGCGACGGTTGCCAGCGGCGTGATGATTTTCCTGCTGACGTTTTTCATCCCGCGTTTTACCAGCATTTTCGCAGACTTCGGCGGGCAACTGCCCTGGCTCACGCGGCAGATCGTTGCCCTGAGTAACGGCCTGCTCCAATACGGCCTGTTTCTACTCATCGGTATCCTGCTTGCGATCGTCGGCGTGCAACGTGCATGGAAAACCGACAGTGGTCGGCGGATCATTGAAAGCCTGATCCTCAAGCTTCCCGGTGTTGGCAAAGTGATCGCGCAGCTTGCGATGGTGCGATTCTGCCAAATGCTCGGGACATTGCTTGGTGCAGGTGTCCCGTTGGTCAATTCACTGAAGGTCGCCCGCAAAGCCATTGGCAATCAGACTCTTTCTGATGCTGTGGACCAAAGCGTTGAACAGGTGCAGACGGGCACCTCTTTGGCAATGAGTTTAAAAACATGCCCAACCCTTTTCCCGCAATCGGTCATTGAAATGGTCAGCGTGGCAGAGGAGTCAGGACGCCTTGATAAAGAGTTGGTGCGTTTGTCCGAGACGTATCAGAAATTACTCGACCGCTACCTGCGAATGCTCGTGTCCCTCATGGAGCCGTTAATGCTTCTGATCATGGGCGCGATCGTAGGCACCGTGGTCATCGGCATGCTCCTGCCAGTCTTTGAGCTGCAGGACCTCGTTCAATAACTCTAAAAGGGATTAGGGACTAGCCACTAGGGACTAGTTCAAGGCAAGAAGCACAAGTGATGCATCGGAATTCTGAACCCTAGTCCCTTGCATCACCCGAAAGGTTTACCAGACATGAACACACGTACAAAACTTTACGCACGCAACGCACAACGCAACTTCCGGGGCGGCTTTTCGCTCATCGAACTGTTGCTGGTGCTGGTGATCCTGGCAACACTCACAGCCATCATCGCCCCGCGTTTTACATCACGTTCCAAGCAGGCACGTGTCACCGCAGCCAAGACGGATATCTCGCGTCTTGAACTGTTGCTGGACTCGTTTGAAATCGACACGGGCCGCCTGCCAACCTCTGACGAAGGTCTGGACGCGCTGCTTGAAGAACCGAGCAATGTCACCAATTGGCAAGGCCCGTATCTCAAGAAAAACGCACTGCCCAAGGACCCGTGGGGCAATGAATATGTCTACGAATACCCCGGCAAAAACAACACCTCCAGCTACGACCTCTCCTCGCACGGCCCTGATGGCAAACAAGGCGGCGATGACGACGTGACCAACTGGAGCGAAGACAAGTAACCCCGGAAGTTCCCCGGGAATTTCACGAAAGCCCCCAGGCAAACTACAAGCGATGAACCACAGAGTCACAAAGACACAGAGAAAGACACCAAACACACATCACAACCATGCGTGTGGGTTGATCTCCCATGTTCTGATCTCTGTGCCTTTGTGCCTCTTTGGTTCGAAAAAACAATCGCGACGGGCCTTCACGTTTTTTGAATTGCTTGTCGTACTGGTCATTCTGTCAACGGCATTGGGCATGCTCGCCCCAAACCTGCGGGGATTTTTCTTTGCACACCAGACACATGAAAAAGCCCTGCATCTGCTGGCATTGATGCGTCATGCACGCAGTCAAGCGGTCACGCAGGGCATCACGCATCGACTGGTGATCAACACCGATGACCGCGAGTACCTGCTCGAACAACAGGTCGATGGCAAGTATGTCACATTGGGCAGTTCAATAGGTCAAACCTTCGAGTGGCCCCAAACCATGGAGCTGACCTTCGAAGCCGACACCGAGCAGAACAGCCCGATTAACCTGTATTTCAAGCCCCAAGGCACAGTCACGCCGGGCAAGATCACGATCCACGGCGAAGACGACGAAAAAGGCTATGTCCTGCGATCACTGACAAGCAGCGAACCTTATGCCCTGAGCAGCATCAAAGAAGACGACGATCGGAATTTAGATTAACCATGCAACACCGTCATTCACAACACAAAGACCGACATGGCTTCACGCTCATTGAGCTGCTTGCCACGCTGGTGCTTTGCGCGGTGGTTTTGCCGGTGGCATTGCAGGCGATCAGCACGTCGGTTCAACTGGGCAGTGTCACGCGTGACAAACTCGTTGCATCAGAACTGGCGCAAAACAAAATGCGCGAAATTCTGGCAACTGAGTCCTGGGCTGATGGTGATGAGTCGGGCGAATTTGATGACCAGCCACGCTTCACGTGGGAATCATGGTCAGAAGACTGGCAAGGCAGTGTCGTCAAACTGCTGCACGTCCAAATCAAATGGACCTATCGCGGCGATGAACGCACGCTCCAACTGGACACCCTGGTCTACAGCCAGGATGACGAGGAGAGTGCATCATGACAAAGCGCATTACACACTATAAAAACAGTGGTTTTTCGCTACTTGAGCTCATGCTTGCCATGGCTTTGATGGCAGCTCTGATCGGTTCGTTGACAGCATCATTGACCGTTGCCTACAAAGCCCGCGCCCGTGTGGATGAGGCGTTGGGCAGTCTGGTTCAACTGCAGAACACGCTTGATGAAATTCAGATGGAGCTCGAATCCGCGTTGCCCCCCGGCGAGGTCTTTGCTGGTGTGATGATCTGTGACACCGATGACGAAGCGCCGGTGAGTAACACGCCATACCTGGAGTGGTACAGCAATCATCCTGTGGAGCTGCCTGCGGACACGATCGTCAAAGGCGATATCCGAAAAGTGGAATTGGCATTAACCACGCGTGACGGCTACGAGCATCCTGTCCTGGTGAAGCGCACGACAACGAACCTGCTTTCCACGCAGGTCGTCGAGCCTACCGAGCAGGTCCTGTGTCGTAATGTTCAATCGCTGAGCATCCAGTTTTACGATGGCAGTGACTGGTATGACACGTGGGATGGTTCGACTGCAGAAGCCCCCCTGCCACTGCTTATTGAGATCACCATCAAATTGCAGTCGGACAAGACGGATGATGACCAAGCACAGGACGACGCGCCTAAGATGACGCGTCTATATCGCATCATCTCCACCACCGCCCAATCCGATGGCAGTGACATGGGTAACAGCGGCCAAGGCTCTGGAGGTGGACGTTGAAACCAACACACACCGCCACCATTCATTGCATTCAAAGCACCCGAAACCGGGGCACGATTCTCATTGTCACCATCTGGATCATCACCCTGCTGGCGGGCATGGCACTGGTCTTTGCACACACCATGCGCATCGACGAAAAAGCCAACGGCAATCGCATCTATCAAACCCAGTCACGCGAGTTGGCCAACGGCGCCATCGCCTATGCCCAAGCGCTTGCAACGCAGGCCATCGACACCGAACTGGCCGAAGACCCACAGGCTATCGGGGATGATTGGATCGTCCTGATTACCCCCGATCAAGAGCAAGACGACCGTGCAAGCTATGGCATGATTGACGAAGCAGGCAAAGTCAACATCAACACTGCAACACAGGAAATGCTCGAAAAACTCCCGGGTATGACCGAAGAGTTGGCGGCTGCATTGATTGATTGGCGCGATGGCAACTCCGATGTCACCACCAATGGTGCGGAAGACGAATACTACCTGCTACTGGATGAACCCTACACCGCCAAGAATGGTGCCCTGGAGTCGATCGACGAACTGCTGCTGGTCAAGGGCTTCACGCGACAGATCATTTACGGCGAAGACACCAATCGCAACGGCGTGCTTGATGCCAATGAAAACGACGGGGATGAATCCGAACCTGCGGACAACGCGGACGGCACACTGGACATGGGTATCTTCCCGTACGTCACGGTCTATTCGATTCAATCCAATCAAAACGACAGTGGTGAAACCAAGCCCAATATCAACGACAGCAATCTCAATGCCGTCTCCACAGTGTTACAGCAGGAACTTGATGCCGGGCGTCACGCCGTTGTCATGAACAAC
>JBICHS010000470.1:0-6057 GCA_043101135.1 Phycisphaeraceae bacterium JB051 | reverse complement strand
GGGAAAAGGTCCTTGGTGGTGCTCTCTCACCCACCGTACTTCCCAATAGCCTGACAAATGCATGGCCTGATGAAATGGGTGTTGTTCTGATCTCCAACACACGTCAGTCCGCATCGGCTTTGGGGGCCAATCAGTCTTTGGCCAAACTCATGACCATGGCATGCCAATCCTTGTCCAGATCAACAACGCCATCTCGCTACATTGAGCGTTTGGTCGTTTTGTACAACGGCGTGAGACTTTCTGCAGCAGATTACCCCAACCGTCATGTCAATCTTTCATACAACGGGGTGCTGGCTGAATCGCCAGGTGGATGGTCGCTGAGCCTGCCAAGTTCCAATCAACAGGATGATCGTGTTGGGCAAGCCATGCGCGACTGCAACATTGACATCAAGTCCTGGCGGGTGGCTCAGAATCAAGGTCACGCCAAGCCACGCTTAACCTGCTTTGATCTTTTTGTGCATGATGCCAATCAGAAACCGGGAGCCATTGACCAACGCCCCCCAGCCAAGGCAGGGCAGTTTTATCCTGCAACCGCTGATGCCATTGCATCACAGATCAAAGAAGTGATGGAGCGTGTTGGCGTATCGGAATCAAGTGATGCCCGGGCGGTGATGCTGCCACATGCGGGATGGACCTACTGCCAGGATGTTATTGCTCAGACTTTGGCAAAGGTGTCTGTGCCGGATCGCGTGATCATCATCGGCCCCAAACACACGCCTCATGGCGCGCATTGGTCGGTGTCCAATCATCAGTCTTGGCAGATGCCGTCGGGTGATGTCCATGTTGATGTTGATGCGGTGAAGTTACTGCTTGACCTGATGCCGTCTCTTAAGTGTGAGTCACTTGCTCATGAGCAGGAACATGCTGTGGAAGTGCTGCTGCCCTGGCTTAAACACAAGAATTCACAACTGCAGATCGTGCCGATTGTGTTTGGGCACAGTAATTTCAAACAGCTCCAAGAACTGGGTAATGCTTTGGCGGCTTGTGTTAAGCAACTGAATGGTCAGACGTTGATCGTCATCTCCAGTGACATGAATCATTTTGAAGATGTCGACACCACGCAACGTAAAGACGGTTTGGCCATCGAGGCAATGTGCGGCGGCGATGAGCAGGCGCTTTTTGATACCTGCCTGAAAAACCAGATCAGCATGTGTGGCATGCGACCGGCTGTGGCAGTGATGCATGCATTGAAAAAGTCAGGCGAGATTGCTCCCGAGTGTATCGCCCGCGCCGACTCCTCGACGGTCTCTGGTGATCGTACACGGGCGGTGGGATATGCCGGCGCGATCATCAAATAAAAATCATGTCGGTTTGCAATTTGTCGCGGATTAGACGATAACACATGCCCGAAAAGCCGGGGTATTCGTAGTTAATTGTCTGAATAGAAGGTCCCTGACAGAAGGAAACCGAACATGGAAACCTCACTGATTATCCTCAAGCCCGATGCCGTCCAGCGTGGACTGATGGGCCAGATCATTGCACGTTTTGAGCAAAAAGGCCTGCGTTTCGTTGGCATGAAGTTCATGATGGTCCCCCTTGAAATCGCTGAAAAGCACTACGCTGAGCACAAGGGCAAGCCGTTCTACGATGGCCTGATCCAGTTTGTCACCTCCAGCCCGGTGCTGGTTTTGGCGATCCGTGGCATTGATGCTGTCTCTGTTTGTCGTAAGCTCATTGGCGCGACCAACGGTCGCAAAGCTGAGCCGGGCACCATCCGCGGTGACTTTGGCATGAGCGGTGGTTTCAATATGATCCACGGTTCTGACAGCCCTGAATCAGCTGATCGTGAATTGGCGTTGTGGTTTGATGCTGCTGAATTGGTTGCGTTTGACCGCACCATCGAAAAATGGGTTTACGATCCCAGCGATCTGTAAATCATCAAGATGACAAATCAAAAAACGCAGACCAGGTACTCGCCTGAGTCTGCGTTTTTTTATAGCTGCTTTCGATTAAAAATTTCACCGCTCTGAACAAACTCGCTGTATATGACAACAACATAGAGCAGTTCAAATCAGTCGATGAAACCGTAGCTGTCCATGTTCCCTGCCATGTCGCGATGAAGATAGAAGTAGTCGAACTTGCTGAGGCGACCAACAACATGACCATCCATGAACAGGACACTGGGTTTCTGTTCGTGAGCATCAATTGACATGCCCGTTCGATCAGCCATGAAGTGCTGTGTCCGCTTACCTGTCCATTGCACGGCATCGGCAACCCACAACATGGTCGTCGGTTGACCATACTCCTTAGCAGCAATGGATGTTCCACCGGATTGATAACCGGTGTCGTAGACCACTGCTCCCATACGAAAATAGGTCGGATAAACCGGTGCGGTCTTCGTGCCTCGCATGGTGTAGGTGCTGATATACGTGCCACCAGAAGAAGGCAGTTCCGGGCAGGCAAGAATCGTCGGTTTGTTGTATTCGGTTCTTTCTTTGATGTAGCCTTGCAAGACCATGAGGTAACCCCACGTGTTCTTGGGATAAGCCGCCCAATCACCTTTGCCAGCGGGAGTCCAGTCTTTGAAGTCATTGACATACTGCATCAGCGTGATGCCCAATTGACGCTGATTGGCCTGGCACCTGATGCTTCTTGCAGCAGTTCGAGCCTTGGCAAGCGAAGGTAAGAGGATCGCGATTAATAGCGAGATGATCGAGATAACCACCAATAGCTCAATGAGCGTGAAGGCCTTAAGACGCTTTGCCTACATGTGTGTCATGGTTAAACTCCGTAGGGTCAACTGGGAAAGCTAATGTATCGATACAAAACAATAGGGCGTCAAAACGGGGAAATCAACCTGATTGTTTCAAAATACTTTTCTCCCTGTCTCCAAGGCATTGAATACGCGTTCAATGCTATATTAAACAATAAGATATATTGCTGTGAGGTTCTGAATTCGAAAATATTGCTCCGTCGGTTGACTTTCTTTATATCGATGCAAAAATATCTGTATGGCAATCCCACTCAGTTCAACCAAACATTTCAAAGTCACCCAGCAACTGCGACAGAAAGTCGGGTTGTTGGACCCGGGAGCGGTTTTACCGACCTGTCGTGCTTTGATGCGTGAATTTGATGCATCCCAGTCAACCATTGACCGTGCCTTATCGACATTGCGCCGTGAAGGTCTTGTCAGCAGGCGGGACGGCTCCAAGCGTTTGATCGTCCGCGAGGTGATGGAAAACGTGGCTTTGCGCGTGGGGATTGTCCGACCGGATTGGCCCTCAGGTGTTTACGATCAGATTTGTCGTGGCATTACCCAAATCGGTCATCAAAAAGAATGGCTTTTTGCCTATTCGTTTTATCGCACCATGGCGGGGCTTGATCTGGCACATGCCTTGGGGGACTGCCAGGCTGGCGTGTTATTGACAACCAGCGAAGAGATGCCTGAACACATGACAAAGGCGTTTGCATCATCACGTTTGCCTTTGGTAATGGTTCAGGATCATCGGCCTGAGGTTGAGGTCAACAGTGTCTGTATTGATGACCGTCAAATGGCAAGCACCGGTGTGAATCATCTGATTGAACAGGGGCATCGTCGGATTCTGTTGGTTGCCCCCTGTGTGCGAACAGGGCCGATGCGAGATTGCCTTGATGGTTGGCGTCATGAGCTGCAGCTTGCAGGAGAGCATGACAGTGAAAAACTTTTGGTTGATTGCCAAACCCCCTCGGGCAAAGATACACGACAGCACTGTTATGAGTTTTTCAAAGACTACATGAGCAAAGAACACACGCCGTTTTCTGCAGTCTATACAGCCAACTCACAAGTTCTGTTTTCGGTGATGCGTGTGTTTCATGAAATGGGGATTAAGGTTCCTCAACAGGTCAGTGTCATGTCCGCAGACAGTCGCGATGAAGATGCTGCCTACCAGGTCCCTCCTGTGACAGCGATGACCTACGATCCGACGGCCCAGGCTCAGGCAGTGATACGCCTCATTGAACAGCAGGTCAAGGATCACTCCAAAAACGCACGCGAAGTATGGATACAGGGATTTATCCATCACCGCCAGAGTGTTGCGGCTTTCACAGGGAACATGGTTTAAACCTTGGTTGCATCGCCGTCGGATCACACGATGCTTGATGTACTCACATTAATCTCAAATCAGTCAATCTACATTGGAGTCCTCCATTGACACGTTATTTACATCTGTTTTTTACGGCTTTTTCGCTTTGTGTTTTCACGATGGTCATACCAGTCAATGCTGCTGAGAATCATGACTCCCAAACATTCGGTATCACGAAGAACATACCCATCTTCTGCCAGGAGTGGCATGTCTGGTGGGGGTTTAGTTACACGCATCCCCATCGGGCGATGAGCCATATGACAACGCGATTAACCAGCGACATGCAACCGTGGCGGATGCAATGGGATCGCAATGGTTATCCCTATGTGGGCATTTATGACTCGACCAATAAAGATGTCATTCGCTGGCAGATGCAATGCATGAAAGCAGCGGGACTCGATGCAACTGTTGTGATGATTCACCCTGAAATGTCTGAAGGCATAACCTTTCTCAACGAAGAGCAATTGCTGCTGCCTATCCTTGATCTTGCAGCAGAGCAGAAGTATTCGATTTTTTACATGGATGAAGTTGCCTTTAGAAAAGGCTCAATCTGTCGTGATCCAAAGATCATGGCTCAGCGGATCATCCGTTTTTTAAAGATCGTCAAAGACCATCCAGGCTTCCTGAAAATTGATGGCAAGCCTGTTTATTATTACCAGACATTCGGCTATTGGCCCGGTGTCGAAGCGACGACGCAGATGATGGCAACGGTCGAAAAAGAAATCGGTGAAGTTTATTGGATGATCTTTGGGGATGTGAACAAAGTCAGCCAGGTGCCGCAGGTCGATGCGATCATTTCCTCAGCCAGTGTTCATCGTACGGAGAGTCGAACACGCATCGTGGATATGACCCAGCAGGATCCCGCCAAGACCATTGCAGTGGGACACAAAGCCAACAAGAAAGTTGGTGACCTGATCTATCCCAAGTTTGACGGTACAGCTCAACCCTGGCGACAGAAGCAGGTCAGCGCCTACGGCAAAGCTGCACGGATGCTCCAAACACATATTGCTGCAACCATGGAAGATAAGCCGGATTTTCTGATGCTTTCAAGTTGGAATGACTACGAAGAAGGTGCCAACCTGGAACCGGCATGGGATATTGATGGGTTGACTGATGACCCATTTCTCTACTGTCGTATGTTGGCACATCTGCGTGGCAAGACATTTGAGCAACCTGCCAACCCGCCCAAAGAATCGGTCATACCGCTGGTCTGGGAGAAACTCGGTTATGGCGATGGTGCAGGGCCCATCATTGATCGTGTATACCGCTCTCATCAGCGTGGTGGTGCGATGTGGGTGAATGTACGCGATACCGTCAATCCGGTCACTGCTTTGGAAGTGGTGTGGGAAGGTGATCGTTACTGGAAAGCCTCCCAGCCCGGGCAGGATAAAGACACTGGCAATATCAAACTCACTGAAGGTGAAATGGGCGCTGCCTATGCTCAGCAAGGCCTTCTGGGTGATTTCCAGATTGGTTGTGCCCGCGAACTTCTCTCTACTACACAGACTTTGGATTTAGGATCAACCGCATCAGAACTAGGCACACAACCCTGGATCGGCGCTGCATGGGCATTTGAGCCCACCAATCCGCGCGGAGGTCTGAGTATTCAAGCCAAGTCGGTAAATGATATTGTGCTGTCTGAACCCAAGGGGCATATCCGCACGCATCAGACCATCAAGCTCATCCCAGCGAACAAGCCGCGTGAAATCTCCGAACAGGCATGGACCGGTTGGCAGAGTATGGTTGCCATGCCCCCGCGTGCTGTGGATTGGGATAAGCAGTCCAGTCTGCAGCTCATGGGACGTGGTCGAAAGCTGGCGATTCTGTCTGTTCTTGGTCAGCCCCGTGAAGCACGATTCGTTGATGTGGCACCTGAAAAACACGATGAAAAAGGCTTGAACGTAACCTATCGGTTTGAACTGCCTGATCACGTGTTGGATACCCCCGGCGTTCACTTTGCATGGATTCGCGCACAGGATGCTGCAGGCAACTGGGG
>JBICHS010000469.1:0-6979 GCA_043101135.1 Phycisphaeraceae bacterium JB051 | reverse complement strand
CTCAGAGCTTTCTTTACTACGGTTACATACCGCAACAACTTCTGCTTCTTCACACTTGGCAAGACCGGGTAAATGACGTGATTTACAGATACCGCCGGCACCAATGAATCCAATTCTGATTTTTTCTGATGTTTTCACAGGTATTTTTCCCCTAAAGTTGTACGACTTAAAAGATACCCCGCTACACATCTTACCAAACTGTCAGAACAAGCAAGTCAATGATAAACCCTTCATGGTGCGATCCTAACAATTGTTTCGTAAACCATCAGCAAGACATTGCCGTTTCGCAATCAGGCTATGTTGCGCATTCCCCGTTATTTTCAGGTATTTCGGACGGTTGAGAGGACAAACCATCAGCTTGCATTGAAAAAAAGGTAAGCTATAATTTACTCAGTTGAGCAACGCAGCTAACACGCAAGCGACACTCAGCGAATTCAATTTTGCCCCCGGAAGGGCTCGGCTTGACCTCGGTCTTGCCGGGCCTTATTTTTTTCAAAATCTGGATACCGCAAGGCTATAAACATGTTATTTGTGTACAAAATACTGCACAAGAGTAAGATATTAATATGAAAACCAAGAATAAGATTTATTTGTCTTTATATATTTCAATAAGTCTAAGTCTATATATTTTAACGCCAGCCGTTGCTGAGGATCGTGTGACGAAATTGCCTGGCGTGGTGGTCAATCATGATCAGAAATTTGTGGATGTCACGGCCAAGGTCGTGTTGCGTGATGGCGATTGGTTGGAGCTGTTGTTGTGCACACCGGGGACACGTGAGCATGAGTCAATTCTGACAACGACCGCCAAGCCAAGTCATATTCATTTGGCATTGGTGATGCTCGGACTTGAACCAGGCCACC
Organism: Phycisphaeraceae bacterium JB051; assembly: GCA_043101135.1. Taxonomy (GTDB): domain Bacteria; phylum Planctomycetota; class Phycisphaerae; order Phycisphaerales; family Phycisphaeraceae; genus UBA7800. The sequence goes on along the minus strand of JBICHS010000469.1, from coordinate 6,118 downwards.
CCATGACCGGTCAAAAAGTCGGTGACAAACTGGAGGTCACTGCTGCCAGTGGACCATTGGTTGCGATTGATCTGCATTACACGCTTGAAGACAAAGCCATCACGGTCCCTGCCAACCAATGGGTGTATGACAAGAACACCAAGCAGGATTTACCTGACAATCAATGGCTCTTTGCCGGCTCCAGTTTCATCAAGACCAACGATCAAAGGCTCTACCGCGCGGACATCAACGGCAGTGTGATCACGCTCGTTCATTTCGGTGATGACCTGCTGGCAAGAAAGACGAATCTGACTTCCAGAAACGACAACGCACGCTGGCAGGCGCGTACTGAAAAAATTCCCCCCGTTGGCACGCCCCTGATCATTCGCCTCAAACCTGTCCCCCCACCGGCATCAACCGATCAAAAGACAGATAAAACTCGTAACACACAGTGACTACCAATTTCTTTTTGGTAAAGACAGACACGCCCTGTTCGGTTATGATGTGAGTGTCCAAGAAAACGCAATCGCACAGGTTATGCATTCTGCCTTGGGTATGGGGCTAGCAAACGGATCTTCGGATCAGCATGGGTCATGGGGTTGAATATCCAGACTGACAACGCAAATCAAACGGATACCAGTACGGCTACTGTTGCCAGTGATCAGCAGCCTCAACGCCCCTGCGCCATTCGTGTGCGTGAACTTGTTCAAACATTTGGCGGCCCGCGTGCTGTGCTCGACGGCATTAACCTCGACATCTACCGCGGCGAGACCATCGTCGTCATGGGTGGATCGGGCTGTGGCAAGAGTACCTTCCTCCGACACATGATCGGTTCATTGCAACCCGACTCAGGCAGCATCGAACTGCTGGGCCAATCCATCATTGGCATCAAGGAAGACGAACTCAACGAAATCCGCAAACGCTTTGGCATCCTCTTTCAGTCCGGCGCGCTGTTTAACTCCATGAATCTCCGCGACAATGTGGCCATGATTCTCATGGAGCATACCGACCTGCCTGAAGAGACCATCGACATCATGGTCAAAATCAAGCTTGAAATGGTGGGCCTGCGTGAACACTGGAACAAACTCCCTTCCGAAATCTCCGGCGGGATGAAAAAGCGTGCAGGTCTCGCCCGTGCGTTAGCCTTGGACCCGCAGATTCTGTTTTACGATGAACCCTCTGCAGGTCTGGACCCGGTCACCAGTGCTGAAATCGATCAATTGATGATCAGCCTTTCGCGACAGCTGGGTGTGACCAGTGTCGTGGTGACCCATGAAATGGACTCGGCGTTTACGATTGCGGATCGCATGGTGATGCTTGATAAAGGTCGCGTGCTCAAAATCGGCACCCGACAGGAATTCGAGCAAATCCGTGACAGCAAGCAAGACCTGCCCACCGATGAGGCCCTGATCCGGCAGTTCCTCAACGGCAGCTTCGAAGGTCCTTTGACCGAACGCAAACAGACATCCAACTACGCAGAAGACCTGCTGGGGCTCGTGGCTCCGCAGATTGCCTCCCGCCCAGCCGTCACGCCCACGCGTGCCAAGGTGTGATGTCTTACCCCTAGTCCCTAGTCCCTGACTCAACATGAAACAACAAGACAACGTCAAAGCCGGCCTGTTTGTCCTCCTGGGTATCATCCTTGCCCTGGTGGTCATTTTCACTCTCGCTGACATCGAACGATTTACGCAGACCACCAAACCGGTCAGTGTGTTCTACCAATTGGCTGACGGTGTTCAGGGACTCAAGCCCGGTGCAGCCGTAACGCTTGGTGATCAACCTGTGGGCACCGTCGAAAGCATTACGCCACATTACAAAGGTGACGATGGTGATAGCCAACACATCGTTGGCCTGATTGTTGTCATGCAGATTCCCGAACGCATCACCATTTTCTGGGATGCGCAGATCGAACTGGTCGTCCCCCCACTGGGTTCAGGCACGCGTCTTAACATTGCCTCGGTGGGTGGCAGTGTCGGCATCACTTCTCAAGCCCAGCGTGATGCCATGGAATATCGCCCGGGAAACCCCATGCCTTCGGTAATTGTCCCCGATTGGTCGTTGGCTTTGGACCAGAAACGTTCGGACCTCAAGCCTGATGAATTGCTCAAGCTTTACCCCGGCCCCAAGGATGCCATCCCCGGCTCAATTGCAGGCAGCCCCCTGATCCGTGACATGACGGTGAACATGGGCATCGAAGCCAAGCAGCGTCAGGAAATTCAAATCATCATCGAAAACGTCGCAGCCATCACCAGCGGCCTGCGTGGCGATTTACCCCAGGTCACCAGCAAAGCCAAAAAGGCCATCGACAGCACGCAAATTCTGCTTGAGCGCGCTAAAGGTTCGCTGGACAAAGTCGACGTTTCACTGGATAACATCAAGCAAATCACCACCGAGCTCAACACCAATTCCAAGGTTTGGCAGGACAAGATCACCACGGTTCTCAACAAAGCAGACAATGCTGTTGCAACGCTCAACGATCTGGTTGTCGAAGAAAAACAAACCGTCAAGGATTCATTGGCCAATATCAAAGTTGCCACCGCCGACGCCAAGGACATGTTGGGTAAACTCAAGACCGACACGCTTGATCAACTGAACATGGCCATGACCAAGGTCAATCAGACGACCGAGAATCTCAAATCGACCTCGACCAAAATCCGCGACTTTGTAGCTGGCGCCAAGCCCGTCTTGGAAAACACCATGGCTCGCGCTCAGATCAGTGCTGAACAGTTGAGTTTGGCAACGATCGAAATCCGTCGCAGCCCGTGGCGTTTGCTGCACACACCCAGCGAAGATGAGTTGGAAACGGACAATCTCTACGATGCCGCCCGTTCGTTTGCCCTGGCAGCGGGTGCTTTGCAGGCCGTATCCGCATCGCTGGATTCGGTGACCTCACAACAACAGGTCGATCCCAAGCAGGTCCAGGAAATGGTCGAACATTTGAGTTCACTCTTTGAGAAGTTCAAGTCCACCGAAAAGATTTTCTGGAACACCCTCAACAAGTACGGTCAGAAGAAGTGAGTATTGACAGCTTTTTCTTGTTCATATCTGACAAGATAAATCAGATCGTATGCAAGCATGCTGCCGTGTTCGTCTTTAAGACAAATTAGCCACAGATGAACACAGATACACACAGATCTTCAAGACACGAGAACCCAAGCTTTGAGCTCAGACCAAACTGTCTTTGCCTTTATCTGTGTTCATCTGTGTGCATCTGTGGCTAAAAAATGCCTTGGACACGTTAACCAACAACAAGCCATCCATCACGCAATCAATCTGCCATGACGCAGCGTGATTGTGCCCATTGTCGTAGTGCATTCAGGCGATCGCCCATGACCACCGACAAAGGTGATGTTTGATTTAATGCTGTGACCACATCGTCGGTAATTAACGAGCGACTTTGTGCATAGGCTTCGTGCAGCGCACTGATGATGGCTTGCTCGATTTCCGAGCCGGTGAAGCCGTCCGAATTTTCTGCCAATTGATCAAGATCGAATTGCTTGGGATCACAGTTACGCTTGGTCAAGTGAATTTTGAAAATCGCTTTGCGCACTGCATCGCTGGGCAGGTCCACGAAAAAGATTTCGTCAAAGCGCCCCTTGCGTAATAACTCCGGCGGGAGGGCTTCGATGTTGTTGGCTGTTGCAATGAGGAACACCGGCTCTTCGTGCTCCTGCATCCAGGTGAGTAACGTGCCGAACATGCGTTGCGATAAGCCGCCGTCATTGCTTTGGACACCCGCTGAAGCAAAGCCTTTTTCGATCTCATCAATCCAGAGAATAATCGGGCTCATGGCTTCGGCCTGCTTCAGTGCCATGCGAAGTCTGCGTTCGGATTCCCCGATGTAACGGTCATAGAGCGCAGACGGATCAAGGCGCAGTAACGGGAACTGCGATGCGGTGGCCACGGCTTTGGCGCACAGGCTCTTGCCTGCGCCGGGCACGCCGAGCATGAGCACACCACGAGGCGGATCAATGCCGAACTTGCGTGCATCTTCATTGAAGGCTTTTTGCCGCATCGCAAGCCATCGTTTAAGTGTCTTGACGCCTGCAATGCTATCCAGCGAAACAGGTGATTCGATGTACTCAAGTAACGAGTCCTGATGAAGCATGCGACGTTTGCTTGCGATGATGGTGTTCACATCGTGATCCGCAAAATCATTGTCATCCGCAATGGCTTCCATGATCACGCGCTCTGCCTGACTGCGGGTGAGTCCGCGCAGGTTACGGATGATTAAATCAAAGGCACTGCGTGTAACTTTGGCTTTGACGCCACGTTCACGATGCTCACGTGTGACCCATGTGCGGACGAGCTGTTCGAGCTCTTCTTCGGTGGGCAATGTCAGTTCAAAGCGTGTTGCAACGTTTGCCAAGGCTTCGGGAACCTCTTCGTTGTGGTCAATAAAAACCATCGTGCCATGCGATTGGTTAAAGGCTGCATAGAGATCACGAATAAGTCGATGCAGTTTCGGGTCCGGCAAATAATCCAGGATGTCATGCAAGACCACCATCTGTGGCGGGTCAGGCATGTTCAACAAATAAAACAAACCTGCAGCGGGATGTTCGGTGTCAGCGACCGGTTTGGTCTCGGGATTAAAAGGATGATAAACACCACGGCTGGCGGACCATGCCAACGTTGGGATCATTTTTTCATGAGCCACGTTCAAAACGATTTCGCTGGCATACAATTCCTCGAAGGTCTGAATCAGAATACAGGCCTGTCGGGCATTGAGATAAGAGGCAAAACGTTCAGAGTCATTCATGTGATTTGTCCCGGATACCGGTGTCCTATTGCAACCAGAAAGGTTATCAAGTGTTAAGCAGAATAAAGCACGGCATGGATTTGTAAACCAATTCCAACGATTAAAGTTCAAAAAGTTCACACAAAATTGGAATCGTTTGGCTGCCTAACTGGTTTATATGTCAAAAGATCGTAGAATTGACACATGCTTCAAGTCTTTGAACCCGCTAATCTCCCAACCAAACCTAACCGTCACGTTCGGAACATTAGCGACAGGAAGACAGAATAACCGATAGTAAAGAAGTGACGTTCAATTGGCTATCGAACACCAAAAGTCGTAAAATCGGCTTAGGCACGTGAAACGAAAACGACCCCGCTAAGAGAGTTACCATGTTTGAAAGATTCACGGATCGCGCAAGAAAAGTCATGGCACTGGCCAACCAGGAGGCCCAACGCTTTAACCACGAATACATCGGGACCGAGCACATTCTGCTGGGTCTGGTTAAAGAAGGCTCAGGCGTCGGCGCCAACGTTCTGAAAAATCTCGATGTCGATCTTCGCAAGGTTCGCCTGGAAGTCGAAAAGCTCGTCAAGAGTGGCCCGGATATGGTCACCATGGGCAAGCTTCCCCAGACGCCCCGCGCCAAGAAGGTCATCGAATATGCCATCGAAGAAGCACGCAATCTCAACCACAACTATGTGGGCACTGAGCATCTGCTTCTGGGTTTACTTCGCGAACACGAAGGCGTGGCTGCACAGGTTCTGATGAACCTGGGTCTGAAGCTCGAAGAAGTTCGCGAGGAAGTGCTCAACCTGCTGGGTGCAGGCGTGGACACCGAAGACGCTGGCAAAGACACCGACGATTCACCGTCCGGTTCTGGCAGCTCCTCCAAGAGTGCCAAGAACTCCAAGACGCCTGCATTGGACAGCTTTGGTCGCGACCTGACCGAGCTTGCCAAGGAAGGTTCACTGGACCCGGTGATCGGCCGAGCCAACGAAATTGAACGTCTGATTCAGATCCTCTGTCGCCGCACGAAGAACAACCCGGTTCTGCTGGGTGAAGCGGGTGTGGGTAAGACTGCCATCGTTGAAGGTCTGGCTCAGAAGATCATTGCCAACGAAGTTCCTGAAATTCTCTGTGAACGCCGCATCGTCGTGCTCGACCTTGCGATGATGGTCGCCGGTACCAAGTACCGCGGTCAGTTCGAAGAACGCATCAAGGCAGTGATGAACGAAGTGCGTCGCGCCAAGAACGTGTTGCTTTTCATCGACGAACTGCACACCTTGGTTGGAGCTGGTGGCGCTGAAGGCGCTATTGATGCTGCCAACGTGCTCAAGCCCGCCCTTTCGCGTGGCGAGATTCAATGCGTTGGTGCCACCACGTTGGACGAATACCGCAAGT
>JBICHS010000468.1:0-21755 GCA_043101135.1 Phycisphaeraceae bacterium JB051 | reverse complement strand
TGCTACGCAGGATGGCTTTCATGGCTTGAACTCTGTGTCTCTGTGACTCTGTGGTTCAGCCAACCCAGGCTCGAAAATTCAATCACGCTTCTTCATCGTCAATGAGCATGAACTTGATCTCGGCTTCGGCAGCGACATCGTCACCGACATAGGCGGTACACATCATGTGTGCGAGTTGGCGGCGGACGCGGATGGTCTTGGCTTCGAGAATCAGTTGGTCGCCGGGGGTGACCGGGCGGCGGAGTTTGACGCGGTCCATGCTCAAAAGCACAGCCAGACGTCCGGTGTGTTCGAGTTCCTGACCGACGAGCAGGCCAGCTAACTGTGCCATGGCCTCGACGATCAGCACGCCGGGCATGATCGGTGTGCCGGGGTAATGGCCCTGAAAGAACGGCTCGTTGATGGTCACGTTCTTGATGCCCACCGCACGAGTCGAACCTTCGATCTCCAGCACGCGGTCGACCAGCAGCATCGGGTAACGGTGCGGCAGGATGCGAGCCAATTGGCGAATATCCAGCACGCGGTGACTTTGGGTCAGCTGCTGACGACGCTGTTCGCGGTACTGCTTAAGCAGCGCCCGACAGAGTTCGTGGTTCAACGCATGGCCGGACTTGTAAGCCACGATGCGACCTTGAATGGGAACGCCCAGCAGGTACAGGTCACCGATGAGATCGAGGATCTTGTGGCGTACCGGTTCATCGTCGAAGCGATAGTTGTTGCCACCGATGGGGCCGTCGTGATTGATCACGAGGATGTCGTTGGGCGTTAAGTGCTTGCCGATCCCTGCAGCACGCAGTTGGCGAACTTCAGCTTCGAGCACGAACGTGCGAGCCGGGGCGACCTGTGTTGCATAATCACCATGAGCAAAGTCGAACACGCGGAGCTGGCGGCCGATGGCTTTGTGCTCGTCGTAGTCCAATTCGTAAACCACCTGCAACGTGGGCTTATCGTGAGGCACCGCTGCGACGACGGCATCGCCATCACTGACGGAGACAGGTGTGTCGATGACCAGCTGACGACGGGGCGCTTCGGAAGTGGTGATGCCCGCTTCAAGCAGGACATCAGTAAAAATCTTGGCTGACCCGTCACCGCCTGGTAATTCCGGTGCGTCGATTTCGATGATGCAGTTGTCGATGGACAGACCGGCTAACGCACTGAGCACATGCTCGGTGGTCATGACGGTGGCATTGCCCTGCTGGAGCATGGTTCGTCGATCTTGCTGGATAACGTGGTCGATGCGTGCGGGGACTTCTTCGCCGTTGAGGTCTTTGCGGGAGAAGACAATGCCGTAGTCCGCCGGGGCCGGCTGGAAGGTGACCGACACTTCCTGGCCGGTGAAGAGTCCACGACCGGTGAGTTGCGCGGGTTTGGCGATGGTCTGTTGTTTCTGCTGCATGTGCGTTTAACCGGGAAAATACACTCCGGCCTTCCGTCTACCTGCCGCATCCTCCCGGCCAATCGTTGGTCAGGACTTTGGCAGCGTCCCCAGTTTAATCACTTTTCATCTGCTTGGTGAATTCCTTGTAGGCTTTGACGATTTCCGGGAGTTTACGGGCTGCGACCACTTCACGTGCACAGACGGACTGTTCACGTGCGGGGACACCCATCCAGGTCTCACCTGCGGGAATATCACACATCACCGCGGAACAGGCACCGAGCTTGACGCCTGACCCGACGTTGATGTTGTCTCGGAGTCCGGCCTGACCGCCGATTTGCACACCATCACCGATGGTGGTTGAACCGGCGATGCCACACTGGGCAGCAATCAGACACATCCGGCCGATGGTTACGTTATGTGCAATCTGGCAGAGGTTGTCGATCTTGGTGCCGTCACCAATGACCGTTGCTGAAAACTTGGCGCGGTCGATACAGGCGTTGGCCCCGATCTCCACACCGTTGCCGATGATCACATGACCAATATGCGGGATTTTGACGATGCCCCGTCCATCTTCCGAAGGACGATAGCCAAATCCGTCTGCACCAATGACCGCATTGGAGTGAATGATGACATGGTTACCGATCACCGATCGTTCACGGACAATGACACCGGAGAAAAACTCGCAGTGAGCACCGAACGTGGAGTTTTCATGCAGTGACACGGAGTCATGCAGAATACATCCATCACCGAGTACGACGTTGTCACCAATGACACAATGCGGGCCGATGCAGCAGTCTTTGCCGATCTGGGCAGAGTCTGCAATCACCGCGGTCGGATGAACCCCTGGGGCGGGACAGAGTTTATCCGGAGCAAATAGTTCAATGACTTTGTTCAAAGCCAGGTCCGCATCGTCCACGAGAATCGCGCTGCGATCAGCGCAGTGCGAAGGAATTTCAATGGACTTGGACAGCAGAATCACACCCGCTTTGGATTGCCCCCAATGCTCAGCAAACTTGGCTGAACGGATGAAGGAAAGCTGCGTGTGAGTTGCCTTGTTGAGAATCTCAATACCAGTGACGGTGAGATCTGCCGGGCCGGAGACCTGACCATCAACATGTTCAGCGATCTGGTTGATTGAGTATGCAGGCATAGGTGTCTTTGAATCCCAACCGTTGGCGTGTGGCGTAGGCTTGAAAAAGCGAACACCGGGGTTTTAATCCGGTGTTCAACAATGATTGCTAGATTTTAGACCAAGACGCTCACAGCGTCCAGATGGCTTACTTGCGGTTGCGCCATTCATTGTTCATGCGCTGAACCACCTGGTCGGTGATGTCCAGGTCATTGCGGACCCAGAGGACTTTACGCATGGAGATAATGGTGCTCAGGGCTTCGGGCTTGACGTTGTTGAAGCTGGGCTGCTTTTCTTTGAAAAGGACCATGTCATAGCCGTTTTCGCCGGCAATTTTGCCAACAGTTTCGATGAGCTTGCGGTACATGTTACCCAGCTGAAGGACGCTTTCAGACTGCATGCGGGCCTGCTTGTACTTGTACCAGGCTTCAAGTTGCATGCCTTCGAGGTTGAACTCTTCAGCCTTTTTCATGTAGGCATCGGTGCCCGGCTGCAGCAGATCCATGTCTTCTTTCATCTGCTTGAGCTTGGTGCGACGGCCTTCGTGATCCTGCTTGATTTGCTCAAACTCGGTCTTCATGTCGGCTTCGACCTGGGTCTTTTCTTCCAAAGCGACCATGGCCTTTTCGACATCGATCACGGCGATGGCGGTGGGACGTGCCTGGGCCTGAGCCTTACCGGGCATGCTGAGCACACCCATCATTGCCACGACCATCACCAGACCCATCAACTTCTTAACTTGCATGTTTTGACTCCAAAGGTTTTGTTGCGTTCTCTATATTTCGTCCAACTTACCGAGCCTTACACGCACCATCAACCGATGGATGCAGCAACTCGGGGTAGATCAGACATCATAACATAGTCAAAGATTTCGTGACTCGCCTGTGATGAATCCTCATCAATCCTAAACGTGGGGTTTGGGATCCATCGCGCTAAACCGCAAACGGTTAGAACGGCAGTGCGATGTCGAAGCTGAAAATTTCCTCGTCGTCCTTATCCTGCTTGATGACGGGAATCGCAAAGTCGAAAGCAAAAGGTGCCTGACCCAGGAACGGGACCTGCAGACGCAGACCAGTACCAATGCTCACGCGGTATTCGTCGAACCCAAAGTCATCCTGCACGGTGCCGGTATCGGTGAAGAACACCCAGCGGACGGATTCCTGATAGACGGGAATGCTGTATTCGAGTCCCACGAGGAACATCCAGTCACCACCGATGGAATCGTCGGTATCACCACCGCCGGTCTTCGTGCCATAGGGGCCAACACCACGGTATTTAAAGCCGCGGAAGCTGCGGTGACCACCTGCAAAGAAGCGTTCGAAAATCGGGGCTTCGTTGTCCTGAAGGATGTAGCCAATCTTGCTCTTGAAGGCCAACGTGGTCTTGCGACCCATGAAGTCTTCATCGACGGTCCAGAACTTGCTGAACTCAAACGTGAGCTTGGTGAACTCGTAGTCACCGCCCATGGCACCAATCTGCCAAAGCCCGACACTGGCCACCGAACCCTTGGACGGATTCAGACGGCTGTCGACTGTCGAACGCGAGAGCGTACCACCGATGGAGGTGATGAGACTGGTGCCTTCCACATCGCTGATGTCCGTGGGTGCATCGGATTCGACGTCAGAGATATCCACCTGCTCAGCACGGAAGCCCAGACGGCCGGACCACACATCACCAAACCGTTGTCCAAAACCGAATGTGCCCCCCTGGCGACCTTCGTCATAGTCATCACGTTCACGGTTGTAGAAAAACGCGCTGGTGTCGAAGGAGTACTGGGTATCAAACAGGTAAGGCTCAGCAAAGTTGATCGAGTAGTTACTGGTTTCATCACCGGGCTGAAGCGTGATGCCAAAGGACTGGCCGGCACCGCGGAAGGCTTTACCGGTGACAAACTCACCGAAGCTTTCAGGAACGTCAGTGATATCGAAGTTACGCTGCTTCAGGTCGATGGCACCGATGATGCCGGCATCAGAACTGATGCCTGCACCGAAGCTGATCGAGCCGGTGTTCTTTTCCTTGACTTCAATGAGCACGTCGCGGACTTCGTCTTCAGGCTCACCGAGAATACTGATCTTGGCGTCACTGAACAGGGCACCATCACGCAGGCGGCGCTGGGTGCGTTCCAGACCGGTGCGGTCAAAGCGACGACCGGGGTTCATGCCACGGGTCTGTCGGAGAATAACGTTATCACGTGTGATTTCGTTACCACGCACTGCGACTTTACCCACCACGTAGGGATTGCCTTCGGTGATGTTGATGGTGACGTCGACTTGCGGCGAATCGTCATGGAAGAGACGTTCGACCTGGACATTGGTTTCGATGTAGCCCTGCTTGCCATAGAGGTCCAGCAGGTTTTCGCGGCTCTTGCGGACGAGGTTGGAAGCGAAGATATCACCGACCTTGAGGGTCATGGTGCCCAGGATCTGTTCCTGGCCGTAGAGTTCATTGCCATTGACGGTGATCTGGGAGACGGTGTAGCGTTTACCTTCGGTGACATTGAAGGTGACGACTGCGTCTTTCTGGTTAGCAGAGATATCCAGTTCACGGTCAGCCTGAGCATCGAGATAGCCACGGTCACGGTAGTACTCACGGATGCGATCCGCGTCTTCGTTCAAGGCTGTACGGTTAAGTTCACCTTCACGGAGGATGAACATGTAGGTCTTGGACTTGACCTGGGTTTTGAGTTCCTTGTCGCTATAGACAGTGTTGCCACTGAATTTGATTTCACGGACACGGATTTTCGGTCCTTCGCGAATCTTAAACAGCAGGACACTCGACTCATTGAGCAATTGCTGGTCAAGGACGATTTCGGTCATGAAATAGCCCTTGTCTTCGTAAGCACGCTTGATCTGGTTGATCGCGCGGTCAATCAGATACGAGTCGATGGGGTCACCACTGCGGATGACCGCCAGGGCGAGTAGTTCCTGGTCAGAGATGGCCTTGTTGCCCACGACGCGGACATCAGCAAGGATGGTCTGTTCGTTGACGACGTACTTGACGACGAGCGTACCGTCTTCCTGCTGATCCACGGTGGCCTGCACGGTGGCGAAGCGGCCAAGGTGCGTGATGCGGACGATGTCCTGCGAGACAATATCAGCACTGTAGGGCTGACCTTCAGCCAAACGGATCTGGTTGCGAACCAACTGCTCACTCTCAGGCTTGACGCCCACGAGCTCGATTTTGGCAACCGGACGGTTGTTCAGATCAATGTTCTGCGCAGATAGTGAAACGGTGTTCACCGTCAGACACAGCAGCAGGACAACGGTGGTCAACCACCCGGTAGAGACAATCTTATTCATCAGCCGCCAGCTCCAATTTCCCCGATTGTGCGATCTCAATAAAGACATTATTCTTCCGCCCCAAGGGACGTACAGACATCTGATACCCACCTGGTCAGAGTTGGCATAGTCTACAGGGATATCGGAACTTATCCAACTTTAAACGCCCTTCAGACCCGTTTTTCCCTAACCCACCACGCATCCACATCGACCAAAGGCCGATCTACCCGATGGTTACCCGGATTGCCCGATCAGCTGCTGATATCGGCATCATCGGCCAATCGGTAATACATAAAAACGCGCATGGCCCCATATTCATGGGTCTCAGCCAGCTGCCAGCCCGCCACTTCCTGGGGCTTGGCGAACTCATCAGTCCTTAACACGAGCACCCCGCCAGCATCGGTGATGGGGTGACAAAGCTCAATAATCCGGGCAACACGGTCCATATTTTCCCGGGCCATCAAATACGGTGGATCACAGAAAACCACGTCCATGGGCTGATGGGAAAGCATCATCGCCCAGGCTCCGCCGACGATATCCGCACTGACGACCGTGGATCGATCGCCACAGTCGAGCATCTTGATGTTGGACTCGAGAATCTGACGGGCACTGCGATCCCGGTCAATGAACGTGCAATGACTGGCACCACGGGAGAGCGATTCGAGCCCCATGGACCCTGTGCCGGAGAAGAGGTCCAATGCCGGCCCTTCAAAGACGCCCAGCACGGCAAGGCGGTCAAAGACGGACTGCTTGACGCGATCGGTGATCGGTCGGGTGGTTTGATCGCCTTTGGGGCCTTCGATGGTGCGATGTCGATACTCTCCGCCGATGATACGCATGGGTGGGTTGCTCCTTGGTGTAGCCACACACAGGTGGAACGCAACATGATAATCGAAGAGCAATGGTGTTGGGAAGTGTGAACCAAAGCCGCGATCCTCCCGGGTCGCGGGTCACAACGTCATTATTCGCACCCTACGACCCGTGCCGCAGGAGCGACACGGCTTTTGAAAGATGCATCATCACCCTTTTTGAACACAAAAAAACCGTGCATGTCGCATGAGGCAACGTGCACGGTGGATCAGTGTCAAAAATCAAAGTTCGGCTCAATAGGCCTGCTGAGGCAGCTGTTCAAGCCAAGGCAAATCCTTCTTGAGCAGGTCCAAAGCTTCATCACAATTCAACGGCTTGGCAAAGTAGTAGCCCTGACAGAAGTCACAGTCCAGACTCAACACCTGGGCTAACTGGTCACGCGTTTCCACGCCTTCAGCTGTCACCTTCATGTTCAGGTTATGCGTCAGCGTCACGATCGCATTAACCACCGCAGCATAGCGCGGATCATCAGTCATGTTCACGATAAACGCACGGTCAATCTTGATCACGTCCAACGGGAAGCGATGCATACAACTCAGCGAGCTGTAACCGGTGCCAAAGTCGTCCATATGCAGTTGGCAACCCAGTTCACGCAATTTATGCAACACCGGCAGCAACGATTCACTGGCTTCCATCACCACCGACTCGGTGATCTCCAGCTTCAAGGTTCTGTCTGCAATGCCCGATTGCTTGATCGCACGACGGACCACATCAAACAGACCCGGTTCGTTGATCTGGCGTTTGGACAGGTTCACCGACATGGTCACACTGCGGTCAAGACCCAGTTGGTCCTGCATGCGCTTCAGATCACGACAGGATTGCTCAAGCACCCAGGCACCAATCTGAACGATCAGCCCCGTTTCCTCAGCAATGGGGATAAACAGACCCGGTGACACGCGGCCACGTTCGGGGTGATCCCAACGCACCAAGGCTTCAAAGCCGGTGACGCGGCCGCTGCCCAGATCGACAATCGGCTGATACTGCATGACAAACTGCTCGCCGTCCAGAGCACGACGCAAATCGTTTTCCACCTGCAGGCGGGTCAATGCAGCCTTGTGCATCTCCTCGTCATACAGTTCAAAACGAGCGCGGCCGGAACTCTTGGCACGATACATGGCCATGTCCGCATCACGTAGCAAATCCTCAGCACGTTCATAACGGCTGTCACCGATGGCAACACCGATCGAACCGCTGGTAAAGACTTCCTGGCCACCAATGTGGAACGGCTCAGCGAGAATCTTCTGCAGACGGTCTGCAATCCTGCATACCTGCGCAGCATCCTGAATCGGATCAAGCAACAACACGAATTCATCACCGCCAAGACGCGCGATTGTGTCCTGATTAATGCGACTAACCGTGTCCGAGCGACGCAGGGAGGATTCGATACGCTTGGAAAATTCAACCAACAGCTCATCACCTGCAGCATGACCCAATGAGTCATTAACCACCTTGAAGCGGTCAAGGTCCATAAACAGGATCGCAAACCGATAGTCCGGCTGACGACGGGCACGAAGCACGCAACCCGTGAGCCGATCCATGAGCAGTGTCCGGTTGGGTAAGCCGGTCAGATCATCATGCAAAGCCTGATAGCGCAGGCGGGATTCAGCTTCCTTGCGAGCCGTAATGTCACGAATGGAACCGGCCATACGACAGGGCTTACCCTCTTCGCGTTCGACAATGCCGCGGACCTGAACCCAGTGGAAATCACCATCAGTTTCGATGCGGTGTTCGTTTTCAAAGTGCTCGGTGACACCTTCCCAGTGTTGCGCCAAGTCAGCCTTGAGTTGATCCAGATCATCAGGGTGAACCATGTGGTACCACTGATCGGGTGTGTCATCCGCATTCAAATCAGGATGGCCGACAATCTCACGCCAACGCGAGGAATAGAACACGCGATTGGTCGTCAGGTCCCAGTCCCAAAGTCCGTCGTTGGCACCACGTGCAGCGAGGACATAACGCTCTTCACTGGAGCGAAGGGCCTGTTCGGAGCGTTGACGTTCGGTGACTTCAACCAGAAGTTTATCGTTGGTGTGCTGAAGGTTAAGCGCAGCCATTTCGGCGGCTTCCTTGGCGTTGACCAGTTCGCTGGTGCGTTGGTCGACTTCTTCCTGAAGCAGGTCATTGAAATGTCGCAAAGCCTGATCGCGCTCGAAGACGGCTCGTCTCATTTTTTCGCAGGCACGGCCAAGTTGACCAATTTCATCTTCTGATGTTTCGGTGATCTGTTCATCAAAGTTGCCGTTGGCAATTTCTTCTGAGACGTGCGCCAGGTGAGCCAGACGACGTGTCCACGACCGCATGGTCAGATAGACAATCCAGCCGGCAGCGGATGAACTGAGCATGAAAATGGCAAAGAGCGTAGCCATCTGGACACGCTGGGCATGATTCATCGCACGGGTGGCATAACCAATGGTGACATAGCCAATCGGGCCTTTGTCCGGCTGACTTTGCATCCCCGGTGTTGTGGGTTGATAAGAGCCGTTCTCACCGAGCATCATCGGGCGAATCGGGAAACTGGCCAGCAGAAAGTCACCTGAGGGCTTCTGTTCACCGACAAGATACTGCATCCAGGCATCCTCGTTCTTGGAATAGAACGTAATGAGGCTTTGATCCTGATTGTAAACTGCCGCAAAAAGAACATCTTCATGGTAAGTCGCCTGACGGACATAGTTGCCCAGGGCGATGTTGTTATCGGTCTGCAGATGCCACGTACAGACATGGGCCAGATGCATTGCCGAAAGCCTTGCTGCACGGTTGGTTGCACCTTGCAGCGTTCGGATGCTCTGAAGCAGTGTCGCGCAGGAACTGATGGACAAGGTGGTCGCAACGATCGCCAGGACGACAATTGTGGCCTTGAAGCGCAAGCTGGATTTCTGGAACCACGCGTACATCTTGTTGGATCGCTCGACGAAAACTGTTGATCCACAGATCAAGCACCGCTCGCCAAGCGGTTCCTCCCCTTTCGTGATTGCCCAGCACAATAAAAACACGACGCAGGTACACACCATGCGCACGTAAAGGCTTGGTCTGCTAGGTTATTCGGCCGCCCCGGGCAAGGACTTGACGCGATTTATCCGCACATCGACTCATATTGCCCAAACCAGGTCCGGTGATGCGGGTTGTTCGGACTGGGTAGCCATTAAAAAAGTGAGAATTCATGGTTTATCAATGCTCAAAAACAAGTAAACACAGGCATGGCAATTCGACATTTCATGGCATTTAACCGGCATGCCTGATCACGGTCAGCAGGTTTGCGTACCGGGACGAATCTTGGCAAGATAGGACTTTTCTATCCGCTAAAATGCATGGAGTCCTATCGTGAGTAAGTACGAACCGTCCGGTAAATTGCCCGAACCCGTCGTCAAGCCCGGCGAATTTACGATCGCTGCGATGGCTTTGGATCATGGCCACATTCACGGTCAGGTCGGTGGCCTGGTCAATGCTGGCGCCACACTCAAATGGGTCTACGACGCCGACCCCAAGCGCGCCAAGGACATGGCTGATAAGTACGGCGCCAAGGTCGCTGAGTCCGAAGCCCAGGTGCTCGAAGACGAAGACGTCAAGCTCGTCGCCGCCGCCGCCGTCCCCAATCTGCGTGGCCCGTTGGGTATCCGCTGCATGGAAGCCGGTAAGGACTATTTCACCGACAAGACCCCCTTCACCACCCACCAGCAACTCGAAGACGCACGTGAAGCGGTCAAACGCACCGGCAAGAAATACTCCGTCTTCTACTGCGAACGTCTGTCCACCGAATCAGGCATGTATGCGTGTGACCTGATCGAAATGGGTGCCATCGGCCAGCCCGTTCAATACATCGGTACCGGCCCGCACAAGCACTCCAAAGGCACCCGCCCTGACTGGTTCTATAACATGCAAGAGTACGGCGGGATCCTCTGCGACATCGGCTCACATCAGTCCGAACAGTTCCTCACCTACATGGGTGCCAAGGACGCCAAGGTGATCAGTGCCACCGTCGCCAACTATGCCAACGCCGACACACCCGAACTCGAAGACTTCGGTGATGCCCATCTCGTGGCTGACAACGGTACCACCGGCTACTACCGTGTGGACTGGTTCACCCCCGATATCCTCAAAACCTTCGGCGACGGCCGCATCATCATCCTCGGCACGGAAGGCTACATCGAACTGCGTAAGTACGTCGACATCGGTCACACCGTCGAAGGCGGGCATGTCTACCTCGTCAACAAAACCGACGAAGTCCACATGAACGTCACCGGCAAAGTCGGGCTCAAGTTCTTCGGCGAGCTCATCCTCGACTGCATCAACCGCACCGACATCGCCCAGAACCAGGAACACGCCTTCACCGCTGCCCGCCTCTGTCTCGATGCACAGAAGCAAGCCACCAAGGTGAAATAACCCGGCGAGTTGATATGAGAAAGTCGGAATAAAACCGGCATCAACACAATTCAATCTCAAGACAGCACGTTGGGGCAACACTCAACGTGCTGTTTTTGTTTGAAGGTACAAACACAACAGGCAACGAACACTTGCACATTAAAGCCCTGGGGTTTTAACCCCAGGGACCAACCGCGCACATAAACCAACAACCAACGTAAAAATTCAGTTGTTTTTCAATGTCACCCCCAAGATGTGAATAAAAGACGATAGGCTTAGAACCATGCAACCGACCACGAACATCCGACCGCTTAACGATGCCAACCGACTGGGCCTGGACTATCGTCATGAAGCTGCGATGTTGCCCTGGACTTCGCCGATCATTGATGCGCACATTCATATCTGGGGCCTGCAGGCTGCGCGTGATTACTTCCGCATTGCAGACTGGTTTGGCATCACCGAGGCATGGAGTCAGACACCGCTGCAGGACGTCCCTGCTATCAAAGCCGAGTTTGGCGATCGGATTCATTTTGTAGCCGTCCCCGATTACAACAAGCGTGATGACCCTGCCACCTTCACCACCAAGTGGTTCGACAGCATTGAACAGTTTGCAGAGCTGGGTGCGAAGATGATCAAGTTCTGGTCCGCGCCGCGTGGCCGTGACATTCATCCTTCCATGACGCTGGATTCACCTGAACGTCAACATGCCATGAAAATCGCTCACAGTGCAGGCATGATGTTCATGGTCCACATTGCTGACCCCGACACATGGTTTGCAACCCACTACAAAGACAGCCGCAAGTACGGCACGAAAGACAGCCAATACCTTGCCCTCGAACGTTTGCTGGATCAATACGGTGATGTGAAATGGCTCGCAGCACACATGTGTGGCATGCCTGAAAATCTCGATCGACTTCAACAGATGCTCGACCGTCACCCCAACCTTTACGTGGACACTTCAGCGACCAAGTGGATGGTCCGCGAACTTTCCAAGCATGGTGATCGTTTGGCTGACTTCATCCGCCATAATACAGGCCGCGTCCTCTGGGGCACGGATATCGTCGCGTCACCCGGACATTATGAAATGGCAGGTGATGACCAATACGCCAGCCGATTCTGGGCGATGCGTACGCTTTTTGAAACTGGCTACGACGGTTTATCCCCAATCGTCGATCCGGACCTGTCACTGGTTGATCCAAACCTGCCACGTCAAAGCGTTGCCCTGCTCAAAGGCATCAAGCTTGACCCGACAACGCTGCAGAGTCTGTACTACGACACCACCAAAGCCGTGCTGCAGTAAGCGCGATAGATCAATCACACAAAGTTGATGTCACAGATCAGCGACACGCAGTGTCGCAGCTATTGTTAATACATTGCGTCATTCAGATGACGATCTGTTTAATGTTGATGACAATAGCTGCATCACTGCGTGATGCTGAAACTGCGCAGCAGTTTATCTCCGAAATGATCCGTTACAAGCAATCTCACCGTTCAATCAACAACACCGGCTCGACGAGCTTGACGCGGTCCATGACGGGGCCGTTGAGACCGGGAGTAACTTGAAAGGTGATTTGTTTACTGTTCGGTGGGATTGAAATATTGATCCGATGCTCTGGGGATTTACTGTTAAACGCCAACTCTAAAACGGCCTTGTCATCCAGCTTCACCGTCATGGAAAAATCTGTCCAGTTACGTGCGCGAGGCGGGTCGGATGACTGCCAATCAATCATTGCGTCTGCAGCAAAGCGGCTGACATCCGAGGGTAAATCAAACTCCAACGTGGTTGGTGCCTGCATGCTCACCGCGCCCACATTCACCGTCGGCGGGAAGTCCACACCAAATGCCTGGGCGCCAGCGAGTAATTTGTGGGGCTGTGAACCTAATGCAGTTAACTGCTGCGTCCGTGATGCCAGATCAATCCGCGCCACTTCACGCATGGGTAAACGCGTCACCTGATGCCAATGCGTTCCCGTAACGGTGAGCATCTGACGACTCAGCAGCACATCACCACAGAGAAGCACCGTGCCATCCACAAGGTAAAGACGATGCTGCGGTTTGTCCGGGGTGGTCACCGGGTTGGCCAGGCGAATCGCATGCACCTGATCCAAGGGCAACTTGGCAACCGTTGCCTGATCGCCGATCTCCAATTCGATTTGCTTATCCGTCACACCAAGCAGAAAACCCTTGAGTTGATCACCGTTGGCAAGTTGAACGCGGTCATCGGTTTGCTGCCCATCACTAAAACCAATGGGCGCAAGATAAATTGATTTGACGCGATCCAGTGAGATTTTCAACGGGCCCAGAATCGGGGACTGCCACGTGATCACGGAAGTGTCGGTTTGTGTTGCGCCCTGGGGCAATTGCTGCATACGCCCGACGAATTGCTGACCATCGGTAAGCGTGAGTAACGCCAATCGCGGCGAAGGTATCACCGGCTCAATACGTCGGGTTTGGATGTTTCTAAGCTGCAACACACGCTGACGCGAAAGCTGTTGGTATGACCAGTTGCCGTAAAAGAAACCGATAGCCGATTCGGTAATCGACTCCAAGCCGATGGATTGATATTGCAGATTGTCATCAACCAGCAGCGATAAGGGTTGTTGAGTTTGGGCGAAGACTTTGGGAATGAAAGACAAGTAACCACAGATGAACACAGATAAACACAGATAGAAGACAAAGACAGAATCTGAGCACCAGATGTGAATCTGGTGCAGGTTTTTCGCGCATGAATCAAGCCTGCACCGCATTGACATGCGGGGCTCAAAAACCATGTCGCTTATTTCACATCTGTGTTTACTTCCGGGGTCTGTGTTCATCTGTGGTTTCATTTCTCAAAACCATGTGTTCAAATTATCGTTGGAAAATCGGTAACAGGCGATTGGGGATTTGCAGCACGAGTAACGCCATGGCCGAACCGTAGTCTGTGCCGTAGCTTGAATTCCAGGTCCCAGCCGGCGACTGTTTAGCCAATAGCTCATCGCGGATGCTCGGGTACCAATCCTTCCAGTAGTTGCCACCCGCCAGGAACATGGCCTGGACTGCGTAGTAATGGCCGTAGTAGTAATGCGGGGTCGAACTGACATTGCCCCGCGGGCGTTGGCGGAGCAGGTAATCCAGGCCTTTCTGCAAGGCATCATCCTGATACACCCCTGCATAGTACAAGCTTGCAACACCTGCAGCTGATCGCGGGAACGCAGAGCCCACGGTATTGAGCATGTATCGAAACCCGCCATCCGCTGGATTCTGGCATTGACGGACGTAAAGAATCGCGCGATCAATCGTAGCCTTGGGAACATGAATGCCTGCGTTGCGTGCAGATCGCAACGCCATGATCTGGCAGATGGTCACCGAGACATCGGCTTCGACAGGGACAGGTTGGTAACGCCAACCGCCTTCATGGTTCTGGTTATCGACGATGAGTCGCGTGGCTTTGATCAGCGATTCGCGCACACGGTTGTCACCGGTCATGCCATAGATCTCACCGAGAAACAGCGTTGCAAAGCCGTGTCCGTACATCGGCCCATGCGGGGAGTTGGCGGAGATCAGGCCGGTCTCCTGCACATTGGCGAGGATGAAGTCCAAACCCTTGGAGACGTTTTCGCTGTAGAGTCCGCGACCGGGCAGATTGCCGTCTGCCATGAAGGAGAGACACGCCAGCGCGGTGATGGCAACGTGCTTGCCATAGCGATCCCCACCAAAGCTACCGTCCTCAGCCTGCGATTGAGCCAGTGAAGCGAGCCCACGTTCCACGCCATTGCGCATCGCTTCGTTGACTTCCGCAAAGTTCGGCGGGGTGATACCCAGGTCGGTCGCTGCATCTTGTGCGCGGACATATGGCGTTAGAACCAATAAACCACAGATGAATACAGATAAACACAGATGAAAGACAGAGACAAAATTTGAACACCGCATGTCAATGCGGTGCAGGTTTACACAACGTGCAATAGACCTGCACCAGATTAACATCTGGTGCTCATATTTATTTTGCCTTGAATATCTGTGTTTACTTCCGGGGTCTGTGTTCATCTGTGGTTAACTGCCTTAAAACGGTGTATTGAATTACTTCGCTTCCTCCGCCAGGCGTCGGTAGTAGGCTTCGGTTTGTTTTTCGTAGACGGGGCTGAAACGTTCCTGGGTTCCCTGCATCAATTCATCGCGCAGACGTGGGGGGAGATTGCCCCATTCGACTTTGCCTGACTCCATGGGCTGGGCTTTGTTGCCGGGGTCTTGTGTTGCCATGGAAGCAGCCTGATCGCCAGCATTGTTGCTGGGTTGGTTTTGTTGCTGTTGGGATGCAGCTTTGGATTGCTTGTTGGACTTGGTTGCATCACTGCGTTGTTGGGAGTTCTGCTTGGTGTCGTTTTGCTGGTTTTGTTGCTGCTGCTGTTGCGAGCTTGATGAGGAAGAGGAGGACGAACTGGATTGTTGTTGCTGCTGCTTCTTGGCAGCTGCGATGACCTGATCCAGGTCCTTGATGATCTCTTCCTGTTGGCGTTGAAGTGACAGACTCACATCACGGTCATCGCCCATGCGCGTTGCTACATCTTCCATGCGCCCGACCGCACGTTCCAAAGCGTTACGCCCCTGCTGAGCGGTGACGGTATCGGGGTCGATGGGTTTGTCTTCGGTGGTTGGCTTGTTCTGCGTCTGGGGGACATCCAGATCAAGCAGATCGTCGAGGCTGGGTAAATCCTGAGCCTGCGAAACAGGTGTGAAAGACAAGTAACCACAGATGAACACAGATAAACACAGATAAAAAACAGAAACAGAATGCGAGCACCAGATGTAAATCTGGTGCAGGTTCTTAACGCGCGATCGACACCTGCACCGCATTGACATGCGGTGCTCAACAGAGGTTTGATTTCTATTTCCAGTGATGTTTATCTGTGGTTTCATTCCTCACCACCTTCACCTTCGGGCTTGGGCATGTTGGGTTGAGCTTGCTGGTTCTGCGTGAATTTGTCAATGAGCTTATGACCCATGGCAGCCAACTCACGCTGCAACGCAGACAGCGATGCGATACGATCCGCACCGGCGTTGGCCTGCTGGGCCTCACGGGTTTGATCATGCAGGTCGATCTGAATCTCACGGAGCAAGCGTAACTCAGCGATGGGCGGGACCACGCCGGAGGACTGCTGCTGCCCGGAGCCTCCGCCACCGCTATCACCTGCATTGTCCCCTGCCTGGGCGTCAGCAAATTTCTCCTGCTCGGATTGCATCTGCAACACCTTGGCCATCTGTCGCAGTCGTGCTTCGATGGACAATTGGTCATTGTTAGCCTGCGTCAGTTCTTTACCCCCGCGCAGGTTGGTTTCGATTTCCTGTGACTGCTTGTCGATGCGGTCATGGAGCATGAGGAACAAGGTCGTCTGTTCGACTTTCTCTTTGAGTTCATTGATCTGTGTACGCAGGTCATTTTGCTCGCGGGCGAGTTCACCCAGATCGCGACGGTGTCGACGGTTGATACGGTCAAGCTCAGCAAAGGGTTTGACCTTCGATGCTAATTGTTTTTCGACATCTGCGAGTTGTTCGTAGGCTTGTTGGAGTTCATCGCGCTGCTCTTGTTCCTGCTCTTTCTCGATTTTCTTCTGAGCTTCCTCAATGGCTTTGAGTGCGTTTTTCAGATGAGCAATGGCTTGAACTTCATGCGTCCGGGCGTTGGCGACACTTTGCTGACGCAGCTGCTGGACAGCACTGCCCTGCTCACCGACAGCCTGTTCGATGGTCTGCCCCACCTGCTGGGTCTGGGGATTACCCATCGCCTGATCCTGCACGCTGATGGTGTTCTGACGGAGCACGACCTGCGGCTCGACCAGGGCGACAAGGTCATTGACTTTGCTCAATTGATCGACCTGCTGCTGCTGACGGGAGACGAGTTGTTTGAGCAGTTCAGCAAGTTTTGCCATCTGTCGTTTGAGGATGGCCTGCTTGCGTTGGGACTGCTCAGCGAGTTGCTCGCGCATTTGTTTCATGATCTCCAGACTTTGCTGTTGCTGCTGCATGGTCTGGGACATCTGGTTCTGGCTGGCAGACTCCGAAGCCTGCTTCATGGTCTGCGACAAGCCTTGCTGCTGCGCAGTGGAGGCAGCCTGCGCAAGTGACTGGGCGGACGCCTGATCCTGAGCCTGTTCCTGTTGGGCTAGACGTTCTGCGGTTTGACGCATGCGGTTAATCAGGTTGGCAGACTGTTCACCCAACGCTTGCTGTTGCTGGGCTAAATCATCGACCTGCTTTTTGGTTTGTTCATCCAGTTGGTCCGCCGTTTTACCCACCGTGTTGGGCAACAGTTCACGGGCCTTGGCCTGCAGCTCTTCCTGACGGGTCTGCATCTGTTGAAGCTGCAGTTGAAGCGTCAGTGCATCACGTCCCTGGTCGAGCAATTCAACTAGGTCGGTGAGGTTTTTACTCACGCGTTTTTGCTGAGTCTGCGAACTGGAACGTTGGGGCAGGTCCAATTTTTCCACCGCATCAGCGGACGCCTGTTGAGCTTGGTCAAGCAGCATGGCAGCGCGGTCGACAATTTGATCCAACGCTTCGGAGTTGAGCTTGTTCTGACCCATGCGCTGTTTGATCTGATCAATCGACTTGGCCTGTTGCTGCAGCTGATCGGTAACGCGCTTCTGGCGGGGCTTGGCGGTCTGGGCGGGTGCTTTTTCCAACAGCTGTTGTTCAGCAGAAAGTCGCAAAGCCATCTGCCGGACGACGCCCAGTTCGTTACGGATTTGCTGGGTGAATTTCTCTTCGTCGATGATGTGAATCAAGCGTGGGGAAGTCTGCACGGGATCATGCACTTTGCCATCAAGTTTGAAGCTGTCCTGAGCGATGGCCGTGAGTTCAAAGACATCACCGGGCACGCCACCGATGGACTTGATGACGAGATTGGTATTGATCGACAACTCTGCCTGACGACCGGTCTGATCCGCGAGGGTTTGCTGCTTGGCATCCTCGGCTTTGAGTTTCCAATTCACCGACAAACGCTCAAGCGAAACGTCATCCCGACCCGTCGCCTGCACCTTGACAGTCGCTGAAGGCAGAACAAACTCATCACGAATCGGCGTGGTCATCGACACCGACGGCGGCTGATCCGCAATGGCTTCGATGCGATACTGCTGCTCGGAGAGATTATCCAAACCAAAGCTGTCGGTGAGCTTGACCGGACTTTGCATCGTGCTGGTTAATGTCCAATGGACCGTGATTTTTTCAGGGTGATCTTCATCAATGCTGATCGCTGCATCTGTCGCATCAAGCAATCCGGGCAAAAGTGTTTGTGGACCCTGCACGGTCACTGGTTTATTCAGCAGCATCTGCATATTCAACGTTGACCCATTAAGCACACGTGCCGATCGCAGCGTTGCAATTTGGTCGGCTGCGATGTCCCATGTGATCTGCTGATCACGAATCAGACCGGCAGCATAGTCTGGGGGTGTGATGTGTAACTGGACTTGATCAACACGCGGGCGGGCGACAATGTCGATTCGCTGCGTGCGGGTCTGGCCGTCACCTGCCTGGTAGTAAAACTCAATGGTGGTGGGCAAATCCGCGGGAACCAACTCATCTGCCAGATCAATCAGACGTTCGAAGCTGGCGGTGTGATCATCACTTTGGCCCTGCTGACTCATGAGAACGGACTGCCAACTGCCGGTGCGTTTGTCGGAGACGAAACGGTAATTCAGCCAGGCACGCATGTTCTTGCGATACCCGCGTTCCACGGCAAGCTTCATGGGTAACGGACTATCCGCAGGCCAAACCGTCTGGGCATTGAGACTGACCGTCTGAACACGCCGAGGCCACTGGGCATCGCCCAAGGGATTGGTCCAACGCTGCACCGCTAACGAAAAGCTCTGTGGGTTGGTGGTGGCAATGAGCACGGTAACCAAAACCAAAAAGGCCAAGACACAGGCATACCGCCCCGCATTGATCGGGTTAAGCAGTCGCATGAGATTCACATCGCTCATCTGCCCTTCCACGCGACCCAGCGATGCGTCTTCAAGTCGGCGGGTGGTGTCGCTACTGATGGATGTGGGTTGATGGACAAGAAAGTCAATCGCGCTGGCAAATTTGTGTTGCAGATGCGGGTACATCACCTCAGCACGTAAAGCCAACTGCGTCAATGACGGGCTGAACTTCGTCGCGTAAACAAATCGCGTCCCCAGCCAGGTAGCACCCAACGCAATCACCAGAATATCGCTGACCAAGCGCACAATGCCCGGCAGGCGCAGCAGGTAATCACTCACGCCTGAGATTAGCGCAATGGCAAGTAGCGCACAAGCGGCCTGCAAAACACGCTGTGTCAAAAGCAGCAGGCGACTCATTCGGGCAACCGTCTGAAGTTGGGCGCAAATACGATTCATATTCCTGTCATCCGGTTTTGATTGAATCCTTGGTCAGGGATCAGGGATCAGTCTCCCAAACGCAAGCACATGTTGTCTTGCCTAATCACTAATCACTATTCCCTAATCACTTCTCAAACCAGTTTGCAAACCTTTCTGAGTATCCACTCAACTGTGATCAGTGTCACGAAAAAAAGATAAACCCACAGGTCATGCCAAAGCGGGTAATGAATGTCATCCGGTGTCCGGCGGGCGCGATTGGGCAGCATCGTCGAAAGCGATTCAAGGCTATCCAGTGAGACGCTCTGGCCGTCCGTTTGTTCCGAAAGTCTTGCAAGCAATGCATGATCCGGTTGGGGTTGACGCATTTCGTCATCCGGATGTTGCACCTGGATAAACGTCTGCACCGCGCCGGTGGCTGCAAGCGAGGTCTCAGCGGGATATAGACGCAGGCGACCGGTGTGACGCGGCTGCCAAATGACTTGATACACACGCTCGCCTGTGTTCTCATCGGCTGATGACTGTTGGGGCAGCAGATCCAGTTGATCCACCACCTGACCATCGCGCATCGACTCAACCAACACGCGGACGCTCTGGCGGTTCTGCTCCAAAAGCAGCGCATCACGCGTGGTGAGTTTGACCACGGTGTTCTGCTTTAACAGCAGCCGACGGTGAGCGGTCGACAAACGTGTACTCTGAGCGTTCTGGCTGATCCGTTCACGTCCAAGCAGTCGAACCAACTGTGTCCACAACGGTTGATAGTACAGATCGCCCTTGGCATAACGCCAACGCCAAAAGTCATCGGTCGCAACATACAACGTCTGTCCCGCACCATAGCGCAGCGATGTGATCAAAGGCAATTTCCGCGTTGCGTCATTGACCATCTGACCCTCAGCAAGTACTTCTGTCACCGGCTTGAGTTCACCCATCTGCTGAACCCAGCGTAAGGGAACCCCCGGCCCCCCGGAAGCTGTTTCACTGGTGTGATGTGCAACACCGGGCAATTCAAGTTGCAACACCTGCAACCGCTTGGCCAATGCTGTCGGCAAAACATTCAAAGGTTGATTGCCCACCGGCGCTACCGCTGAGACCTGTCGCATCGGCAATAAATTCGACAAGACCGTCGTGTCATACGTCACCGGCGTCCAGCGTGAACCACCAATCCAGATCAAGCCCGCGCCGCGATTGGCTACGTGATCCCTGATCATGCTCAACTGCTCGGAACTGAAATGACGTGAAGGCACATCGCCGATGATGATCACATCGTAAGCTTCAAATTCCTCTGCCGTCTGGGGCAGGCGTGCGATCGGCACGTCGCCTTCCTGAGCAAACTGCTGATCGGCACTGATCAAAAACATGCTGCTCTTGATCGACTTTTCACGCATCAGAACGCTCTTGAGATAGCGATACTCCCAACGCGGATAGCCATCGACATAAAGCACGCGGATCGGCTCGTCGATTAACTCCACCGTCACCAATTGCTGATTGTTTTGATCGTTGAGATCACCGGACTGATCCAGCGGTGCGTCGTAGACGACCTTGAGCATCCAGTCGCGGCTGCCGACCTGCTCGCTTTTGACATTCAACTGCACCGCTTGGGTGAGTTTGTCATCCTTGGGCGTCGCTTGATCAAGCACCGTAGCAGTCTGCACGTCAATGAGCTGAACCTTCACGCGCGCCGGATCAATGACCTGATCTTCAGGTTGCAAGGAAAGCTGCACCCGCACCGGCACCACGTCATTGGCATAGGCCTGCTGCGGGGCGTCGACCTGCGTGATGGCAATGTCGACAAACTGCTGGGTCTGACCCACCGGCACGGTGAACACCGACACGGCAGACTGCTTGAGCTTGCGCATCAACTCTGCCCCCAATCGCTGGGGCGTGCGACCATCACTGATGAGCACCACCGCACTGATCGGATGCCCCTGGTGTTCCTCAAGTACGCCTTCTAATGCTGAGACGATATGCGTTGCATTGTCGCCTGCATCCTGAATTTTCATGGGGTCAAGGCCAAACGCCTGTTCATCAAAGCCGTACCAATATTGCTGCCGTTCATGCTGCCATGTACCTGGGTCACTTTCGATGACCTGCGCGATCTGGCTGACGGATGCCTTGACCTGTTGGTCACGGGTTTGAACAGGTTCACCATCGGTCTGAGCTTTGTCTTTCACGTTCATCGAGCCACTGCGGTCCACCAGCCAGATGAGCCGATCCGGCTCCACGCGTTCGCGCGTCTGCACCAGCATCGGCCCACTGATCAAAACCACCAGCCAGAGAAGACACAGCACACGCAACACACCCATGATGCTGCGCAGCCAACGGGAACCGGCCAGGCGGCTGTAACTCCACGCACTGAAAAGCCCAATGCCAAGGGCAAGCAACACCCACACCCATGCGGGCATCGGATGAGATCG
>JBICHS010000467.1:0-3145 GCA_043101135.1 Phycisphaeraceae bacterium JB051 | reverse complement strand
AAGCGAACGTCACCGGATTGCACGGCACGGACGACCACCTTCCTTGAGGCACGTGCCTTGGGTTTGAGCGTGGGCAAGGCATCAAACACGATCTTGCCTTCGACGGGTGTTGCCATGGTGGCACCGGCGGAGGAGACGTATTGCATGGAGTTTTCGAGGGTACACTCGATGCGAATGTTCGTGCCTGTCGCTGAGCCCTGGTTGGTGACGGTGACCATGTAGGTGACGTTTTCACCGACTTCGATGGGGTCTTCGATGTCGACGACTTCAAGCAGGATGGCTGGGATGCCTTCGATGCGTGTGGTCGCTGAATCGCTGACGCTGGGAGCACAGTCTGCCACGGCGGTGGCGGTGTTGGTCAACTCGCCGATCTGGTTGGGGACGATTTCAAGTGAGAGCTGACGTGATTCGCCGCCGGGGATTTCGGGGATCACCCAGAGGACTTCGTTGGTCTGCTGATTGAGTTGGCCACCACTGCTGGCGCCGGAGACTTTCACGTTTGCAGGCACACGATCCACCACGCGGACATTCTTGGCTGGGACGGTGGACTTGTTGGTGACGGTGATATCGTATTTGAGCTTGCGGCCGACGAGTTGTTTTTCCTTGGCCTTCTTGGTGATGGCAAGGATCGGCTGCTGCACGGTGAACTTGCTGGTGGCATCGGAGGTCTGACCATCCGTGCTACGAGCCGTGGAAGTCACAGCAAAGTCCGAAGCGGATGCGGCTTTGAGCTGCACGGGGACCTGAGCACACTTGCCCGCGGGGATGTCCCCGACATTGGCAGCGACGGCGGTCTGGCCATCCATGGTGGTGATGCCTTGGGGCAACTGAGCGAAAACGCGAACGCCACGTGCCGTACCGGTGCCTTCGTTACACACCGTCAACTGCAGCGGCAACGGATCACAAATCAGGTTCACCGGCGGGATCGTCGAGGTGAGTTTAAGCTTGGATTCTGCAACACGGATCGCCCAGCAGCCGGTGACGTCGTGGGTCACGGTGACACAGGAAACGATCTGTTGAGCCTTGGGGTCAGCGACCTGGCCGTTGATTTGAATCTCACGCGTGCTCCCCGGTGCGATGTCACCCAAAGCCCATTGCTTGCCGTCCTTGGCGTTGGTTGCCTGGGGGATGGAGCTGATGAGCTTGAAGGTTGCAGGCTGGGTTTCCTTGACGATGACATTACGCATCGCTTCCTGCGTGGGGTTGATCACGCGGATGACATAGCTGAAAGGCTGACTGGGGCGGACTTCCACGGGAGCATGCTTTTCGATGATCAGCGTGCCGGAGGAGCCCTGCGGGTAAACGCGCTTGCCGACCGCCAGCGTTTGTCGTGCTGCGGCTTGGCTGACGGGCTGCATGCCGTTGTAGGGTTGCTGACCAGCTTGAACCTGATATTGCGCTTGTTGCTGCACCTGCCCGGGGGTCTGGGTCTGGTACTGCTGCTGCCCCGCCTGATTGGGGGAGTAGGTATTGGGGTAGCTTTGCTGGTTTTGTTGGTAGGTCTGTGGCTGTTGCTGCTGCGCGGCTTGCTGAGCCATGGCCGGCGTCCCGATCGCGGTAACACATAACAAGGCCAAAACGTTGAGCGATAGGACCAATCGCTTGATCATCATCTGGTTCTCCATTCCCAGGTTTCTGTCAATATTGGAGATGTCTCTCCATGAGGTAGGCGGTCTACGGGTTTGTTATCGGTCATATGCCTCGAGTTTCGCCAAAACGGGCGAATCGGTGCCATCAGGTGGACACCCCAGCGGCAAATCGAGCGATATCTTGGCTTTGAAGCCTGTTTTTTTCCAGATTGGCTATTTGCTCGTTGTAGATGTTGTTACAATCCGTATCATCGGGGTATCCAATGGGATAAACCGTGTTCATAAATGACGAAAAGTGCAACGGGAGAGTCGCGATGCAAAAGATGCTGGTGCTTGGATTGATGATGGCCATGGGGCTGTGTGTGGGTTGCAGCAAGAACAAATCGGCCCGCCAGGTCCAACCGGTCCCCATGCCCCCCGGCTCCTCGACCAGCGCAACTTACGGTGATTACAGCAGCAACGGCAATGGTGGTACGGTCGCTCCCCAGCCGATCAACAGCGAACCCATGTCTGTTGAAGGTGTGCAGAATCAGACGGCCTATGTCGCC
Organism: Phycisphaeraceae bacterium JB051; assembly: GCA_043101135.1. Classification (GTDB taxonomy): domain Bacteria; phylum Planctomycetota; class Phycisphaerae; order Phycisphaerales; family Phycisphaeraceae; genus UBA7800. The sequence goes on along the minus strand of JBICHS010000467.1, from coordinate 1,008 downwards.
AGCCCTGAGTCGCCCTACATCGAACTGCCCGCCGTCTCCGTCTCCAATGGCAATGTGGTTGAACCCATCGAACAACCCATCCCCCAAGATCCCTCCACAAGTGTCGCCCCCTCGACATACACCTTCAGCCAGCAGCCGATGGAGTCCACCCCGACACCCACGTATGTTCAGCCCAGCACACCGGTTGTGGCCGAACCCGTCCCGACGCCCGCTTCACCCTCAAGCGCCATCCACGTGGTGTCCAAGGGTGAAACCCTCTGGCGCATCGCCAAGAAGTACTACGGCAGCGGCAAGCGCTGGACCGACATCGCAAAGGCAAACAACCTTTCGGACCCCAATCGCATCTACGTCGGCATGAAGCTGACCATCCCGCGGTAAAGGGTATATACAGGCTTTTCGCATCATTCTGGGGCGTTCAAATGAATCACACACGCATTGTGATCGGTTTAGCCGCATGGTTTCTGGGCATCATTGTGCCCGTATATCACCATACTGTGATATATACCGCAGCCATGGAACAAGGCAATATCGACTATCTCAGATCGATCCGCTACACCTTTGCCCTACTGCCGATACCTGATTGGATTTACCTTGCTGCAATGTCATTGGTCGGTCTTATTCTGGTGATCTCCGGAATGAAAGCTCAAACCGTAGCCAACACAGACAAGTAAGCATTTTCAGGCGTGCCGCGTTGTGTCAATGCGGGATGGCGGGACTCGCATCAATGAGCCGCGCACTCAGTAAGCGGTTGCCTTGCGTTGATGCCCATGACATCCGCTTACTGCGTGTGCGGCTCATTGACAGTCATAATCCCCCACATTTACCCAAACCTGGCCCGACTCAAGGTTGCAATTGGCAGGCGCTTTGCTACAATGCTCGGCTCGATTTAAGGGAATTTGCACACGTAAAGGAAGTGTTCCATGCCCAAGCTTAAGTCTCACAAAGGTTTGACCAAGCGCATCAAGGTGACCGCCAAGGGTAAAGTCAAGTTCAAAAAGGCTTTCTCCG
>JBICHS010000466.1:0-8862 GCA_043101135.1 Phycisphaeraceae bacterium JB051 | reverse complement strand
GTGGTGCCTATGACGCCCAGGCTGCCATGGACAGCATGATGGAAATTGTCGAAATCGCTGACCTGATCATCCCCGGCCATGACAATATTCAGGTCAACCGATCCCGAAGGCAGTATTGACATAAGTGATTAGGGAATCGTGATTAGGGATTAGATGAAAGGCACATTTAAATGACTGCCAATGGCATTTTTTTGCCTTTGTCCTACTCCCTGCTCCCTAATCACGACTCCCTGGCTTAAATTGAGTTGACAACCCCAAATAAAAACCTCATAATACTCGACTCACTGCGAATTGAAGAGGAATTAGATATGGATATCCAAATCGGCACCAACGTTCAGGTTAAGGTTGTCAAGCAGCCCACCAACGAAGCCGCTATCAAGACACTGCGTCGCGTTCTGGCCAAGGATGAAACCATCAAGGCTGAAAAGAAGCGTCTGGACAAAGTTGCTGACTCCAAGCTCCGCTACAAGACCCGTGGTGGCCGCCCCTGGATCCAGCGCATGGTCAAGATTCACCCCGCCCAAGGCGTTCAGGGTGAACAGGGCGTCATCTTTGCAACCGCTGACGTCATCAACGATCTCAAGAGCGTCTCCCGTTTCATCGAAGTGACGCCTGCCTGATCGCATTCAATCCGACTTGCTGATTAACTCACAAGTCAGATCTGAAACCAAGCTAATATCACAAGACCCGCGTTCCAACCGAACGCGGGTCTTGTTGTTTGCGCTCAACGTGCATTTACATTTTTCACAATCAAAGCAACTTGTCTTCCCCCAAAGCCGTACCATTCCCGTGGTTCGGGTTGCCTTATCCATCTTTCGAGTCATTATCCAAGGCAACCGAGCCAAGATGGCTCGGCTATGTACACATCGCCTGAGCATTTATATGCACTTAGCCCGGTCATCTTGACCGGGTCTTAGACGTGATCCACCAATCACTGATGCGATCCGCCCACCTTCCCTCAACGCCTCACGGCACCAGAGGGTTGAAAGCAGATAACAGCAGGGCTTTGTAAAAATATCATGATGTCCCTTGATAGAATGCCAGAGATTTGTAATATGTGACTGTGGTTTGACCCAAAATTGTCAGGCCGACATCCAAGCCTTTGATCCACAGCACGCAAATTTTTGTACGTAAGCGTTGGAGTATCAATCATGTCAAAGGAAGATGTTGAAAAGCTGTTGTTGGCTGGTGGTGCAGACAAGGAAATCAAGTACCGTTATAACCAGCTCGAAAGCAAGGAAAAATTCGTCGAAGCAGCCAAAGAAGATGGCTACGAATTCACCGTGGAAGAACTCGACGAAGTCCTCAAAGAAGAAGGCCTGGACTTCACGTCCTATGGCAACCCCCGTTGCCGTTCCATTTGGCTTCGCTAACGAGGCAACCTGATCAGTGAATGCTGGTCGACAATCAAATCAATCAATAAACCCCGTGTTCCAATCGAACGCGGGGTTTATTATTTGGTGTACTCGTTGTATCCAATACCCTCAAAAATCTTGGGCATGGATTTCTCAATGCGCGAGGTGATCGTCTTGGATTGTTTTGCACCGGTGAAATGTAGGATGTAGCCGCGTTGTCTGCCGGGGGTGAGTTTTTCGAAGGCTGCTTTGAACTTGGCATCTTCATCAAACTTGGCTTGGAGTTCAGCGGGGATATCCAATTGGGCATCGGATTTCAGATCGACTTTCTTACCCGCTTTCTCATTGTCGATGGCTTGTTGGATGTAGGCTTTGATCAGCTTTTTCTGTTTCTTGATTTGGTCGACATCGGCAAATTTCAGATAACGCGCGGAGCGTGAGTTTTCACCCGGTGCAACAAGCAAGCCCTTGGGATCGTCCAGCAACGCACCCTTGAGAAAGCTCAGCGTGCAGCAGTCCTTGAGGTTGCCCAGTAGCACCACGTTTTTGCCGTCGGTGGTGTAGCATGGTTGCCGCCACTTGATTTCTTCGGTGAGTCCGCAGGACAACGCAATCTCACGCAGGGCCTGCAACTCAGCCTGCCATGCTTTGTTCTTGCGGATAAAGCCGTCGACTTGGGGTGTTAGTTTGTTTTGGATGTTTGTGGGCATGAGGTGTTTCCAAGAGCGGTTAGGCTGATTGTGAAATTAACTATTCCTCGAATTATACGTACTCATCGCTTTGGGTAAACCGTCTTTGAGCCAGCATTCGATTGCCGCGCAGGCGTCGTGTTTGGCGTCATCGAGATTGGCGAGTTGTTCTTCGGTGAAGCGACCAAGGACGTATTTGACCTGGGGGATTTGGCCACGGGCGTCGATGCCGATGCGCATGCGGGGATAGTCTTTGCTGCCCAGGGCGCGTTCGATGTCGATGAGCCCGTTATGACCACCAGCAGAACCTGATGCGCGGATGCGGATGTTGCCACTGTCAAGGGCTAGGTCATCGACGAGGACCATCAACTGGGTTTGCGGATCGAGCTTGTAGAAGTTGATGGCTTCGCCGACTGCCACGCCGGACTTGTTCATGAAGGTGGTGGGCTTAAGGAGCATGACGCGCTCGCCTGCAATGTTGCCTTCGTACATGACGGAGTGGAACTTGCTTGGTCCCTGCGTTAAGCCGAACTTTTCAATGAGGGCGTCAGCAGCGAGAAAGCCTGCGTTGTGACGGGTGTTTTCGTATTCCTTACCGGGATTACCCAGTGCGGTGATGATGTACATGTGTTTGCTCGCGTGGATTAGTGATTAGGGAATAGTGATTAGGGAGTAGGGGCAAGGCATTTAAAATCATGTTTATCACAGTTCAAACGATTGCCGTTATGCGGGAGTGACGGAATGTTGGTACTGTCTTTAACTACTCCCTGATCACTACTCACTACTGCCTGATCATACAAAAAAAGACCCCGTGATGGACACGAGGTCTTTTTGAAAAATCGTATTGACTGAAAACTGAAAATTAGTCTTCGTCTTCTTCCTTGGCGGGGCGACCGATGACTTCGGGTTCGCCGTCGCCTGCTTCGGTTTCTTCTTCATCGGAGATTTCTGCCATGACCTGGACAGCTGCGACAACGGCTTCGCTGTCAGATGCTGCGACGACGCCTGCAGGCAGTTTCAGGTCGGCAACGGTCAGCGATTCACCAGCTTCAATTGCTGAGACGTCAACCTTGATGATTTCGGGAATGTCGCTGGCTTTACAGGTGACTTCGATGCTGGCCATCGGGTGTTCGAGGATGGCGCCAGCGGTCTTGAGGCCGACGGCATCACCGGTGAAGGTCAGCTCAACTTCGACGGTGACTTCTTCTGAAAGGTTCACACGGGCGAGGTCCAGGTGGATGATGTTGGAGCTCATGTGATCCCACTGAGCGTCCTTGAGAACCACGGTTTCTTCCTTGCCATCGACTTTGATGGTCAGCAGATGGGCATGATGATGCAGCAGTTCATTGATTTCGCCGTTGTCCACGGAGAGATGGGCCGGTTCCTGACCGTGACCGTAGACGACGACGGGCATACGACCTTGTTCACGCAGACGGGCGGTGTAACGGCTGCCGGTACGCTCGCGGACGGTGGCTTCGATGGTTGGGATGGTTGCAGTGCTCATAGTGTTTATCCTTTTTCTTTGCTCTGTCTTTTTTGACTTGTTGTTTATGTTCTAAAACCGGTAAGTCCCATTTTCACTGGGGAAACTTCCGGGGTGCTTTCGGGGGTGCTTCCGGGGGTTAACGGGGTGCGGTCGAGAAGGTACGGAAGAGGCTCGACACGGACGAGTTGTGATGGATACGGTGAATGGCTTCGCCGAGGATCTCATCCACACTCAGTTGGACGATCTTGTCTTCGATGGGCTTGCATCGGGTGCCTGCCGGGATGGTGTCGGTGATGAGGATCTTGCTGATGGGTGCTTCTGCAAGACGTTCCATCGCCAGGCCGACGAGGACCGCATGAGTACAACAGGCGATGACCTGCTTGGCGCCACGTTCCATGACCAGCTTGGCGGCTTCGCACATGGTGCCCGCCGTGGAGATCATGTCGTCAGCCATGATGACGGTCTTGCCTTTGACTTCACCGATGAGGTTGGCTGATTCGACTTCCGTGCCTGATTTACGACGTTTGTCGACGATGGCCAGATCACCGCCTAACCAGTTGGCGTAGGCCTTGGCGGTCTTGACGTTACCCACGTCGGGGCTGACAAGCACGATGTCACCAAGTTCTTCACGCATGCCCATCAGGTGACGGACGATGACCGGTGAAGCGTTGAGGTGATCCACAGGGATATCGAAAAAGCCCTGAATCTGAGCGGCATGCAGGTCCATCGCAACCACGCGGTCGGCACCGGCGTGCGAGATCAAGTTCGCAACCAGCTTGGCGGTGATCGGAACGCGACCTTCGTCTTTACGATCCTGACGGGCATAACCCATGTAAGGAATCACAGCGGTGATTCGCTTGGCAGAGGCGCGACGCAGACAGTCGATGTAAATCAACATCTCCATCAGATGCGCATTGACCGGATGATAGCTTGACTGCACGATAAAGCAGTCACGACCACGAACGTCTTCTTCGACCTTCACGATCAGTTCGCCATCCGGGAACATGTCCGTATGACCTTGACCCAGAGGTAAGTCCAGGTAACGGCAGATGCGCTCCGCCAGGTCACGCGAGGCACGCCCGCAGAAAATTTTCAAGTCATCCCGATCAGCACGGCTCATGATTTATTCCCCAATCACTTTTGGGCCATACGCGATTGCAAAATACGGTCCACTTCCGCAAGCTGCTCACGCGTGTTAATACTCAGCACGTCATCCTTGGGCACCGCATCCACGACACCCACGGCATTTCCCTCGGACTTGAGAATGCCCGGCACATCCGTCAGGTAATATTCTCCCTGCTGGTTGTTGGGCTTGATCTGCGAAAGCTTGGCAAAAAGCGCGTCAGATTTAAAGCAGTAGTAACTGGGGTTCACTTCATGAACCGCAAGCTGCTCTGCCGTCGCGTCTTTCTGTTCAACAATCGCTTTAAACGTGTTATCGCTGTCACGGATTACACGGCCGTAGCCGGTCGGATCATCAATCACGGCGGTCGCGAGGGTGGCGGGGAAAGTACCATCGCGGTGAACCTGTAAAAGTTGATCCAACGTCTGTGCACGAATCAGCGGACCGTCACCACCGAGCACGAAGACATCGCGCCCAGCTGACGGATCAAAAAGGTCCTTGGCCATCATCACGGCATGGCCGGTACCCAGTTGCTGCGTTTGTTCGACAAAGTAACACTGGTCATAGCTGCAAAGGGCAGCCTTGACCTGATCACCCTTAAAGCCGATGACCACGATCACGCGATCGCATCCGGCGGCAAGACACGCATCAACGACCCATTGAACCATCGGCTTGCCATGGACATCCAGCAAGACCTTGGGCAGCTCGCTGTTCATGCGGGTGCCTTTGCCTGCTGCCATGATGATGGCATCGACGGGGGGATCGATCGGTTGACGGGCCTGATCATTCATGATCAAAAGTTCCTGGGTGACCGTGTATCGTTTGATAAAAAAAGCTAGCCCGCCTGGACTCGAACCAGGAATGCCAGTACCAAAAACTGGAGTGTTGCCATTACACCACGGGCCAATGCTTACTCCGCCACCCAGCGAAGCCGATCATGTAAATGATCGAATTGAAGGGAGCCGGCACCTGATCCTGGCTGAGACATCAAGCAAGCCGGCTAAGGATGCAAGACGCTTTTGTCTGTGCCACGGTGTTGTCAATCAAACAGTTACGTAAAGTTGACTTAACCTTGTCACAGTCGGCCTGGATCACAGGCAGATGGGTATTATCAAGATGTTCAGACGATTGTCAAGGTCAATCAGAAACAAAACTTCCGATGCCTCATGTTCTGACGATGCTCCGCGTCAAAGCATGCACAGCAATGCCCATCGTACACGCTCCTTTGTCCCCAATATCGATGCCATTAAGCAACGCATGCACATTAAAGCCCGTGGGACTTTAGTCCTCGGAACCAACGGCGCACTTAAACCTGCAACTCCAACACGCGCCCGGGCGTTTCGGACTCCCCGGTTCGGGCACTGATCAAACAGGCATGCGCACAACCCAGCGCAGCCTTACGTCGCTTGAGTCGGACTTCTTCATCCGCGACCTGTGCGTAAGGCTTATTGAGCACCTCAAACCAATTCTCCGCGATGAGCTGAGCATAGCTTGGAGCATCAGCATCACTTTCCCATTGGTCGATGAGCGTGCCATCGGGTTGGTAGAGTTGGTATTGCGTGTCGGTGACGATGATCTGCCCGTCATTGCCAAGCAGCATCATCTGACGCCGCGACATGGCAGCCTGATCACTGAGGACCATCTGGATACACCCGCCGCTTGCAAGGCGCGCTTGAATGGACAGGTGACCGGTGATCTTTTCCAGACTCTCGGGGATGGCAACATTGCTGGTGAGAACCGCATCGACATCGGTGGGCATTTCCACCATACCCAAAATGTGTTCCCAGCTATCCACCAATTTGGCAAAAAGCGAGGCATCCGTTTGCGGGCTCAAGTTGTTGTAATGAATCTGATCCAGCTGTCCCAAAGATGAAAGCGGGTCTGCAGCCTGCGCCCAACCCGAGCATTGCTCAAAGCGGGGGAGTAAGCCACATTGGATCGTCGTCGGGTTCACCTGCGGGATCGTGCTCGTCACCGGCTCAATCGCGTGGACCATCATCTGATCCTCAGCGCTGGCGGTCAGTTCCTTGATCGACACTTCCTCGTTGGACAGCAGCAACAAGCCCGCTGGGGGGTGGTCAATAATGAGCTTGCGCAGATCATCATCAAACGGCAAATCCAAATCACGCGCCAAGTCCGTCACAGGAGCCTGACGATCACCGCCCACAGCAAGAAACGTGGCACGGTCAGCAAGTTGGTCGATGATGGCCTTGGCCAAAGCAACCCGGTTGGCGTCGGTCCAGATGATAAGTTCGATTGCAGGGTTAGACATTCTGCTCGAATTGTACACGCAAATAACATTGTCGGGTAGTTTTATGGTTTCAGCAGCTTGTCAGATCAGAGAAGACATTTTTACCACCGAGGTCACAGAGAACACGGAGAAGAGAAATCCTGTACATCGGCGCTTACTTCACTGCCCTGTAAACCAAAATCAAAATGTATTTCTCTCCTCACTCTGAGCTCTCTGTGGCCTCTGTGGTGAAATTGCCTTTCATGTCTTGATTCGGTTCGAAGTCTGTCAATGAATGCAGTACACAACTGCTTCTTGCCAACACCGTCAATCCCATTTAATCTGTTCCGTCTATGGCGATTTTAAGTGTTGCAAATCTGCGGTTTGGCTATGGCGATCACATCGTTCTCGATGGGGCCAATATGACCTTGGAACAGGGCGAGCACGTTGGCATGGTCGGACGCAACGGCCAGGGCAAAAGTACGCTCATGAAGCTCATTGCAGGCCTCAACAACATGAAGCCTGATGAAGGGCAGATTCAACTGGCGCGCGGCAGCACCGTCGGTTATCTCCATCAGGACCCCAAACTCAATCTTGAACACACGCTGCGTGAAGAAGCCCAGGGTGTCTTTGCTGAGTTGGAAAAGCTTCACGCTGAGCTGGATGAAATCTCCCACGCCATGGCAGAGTCCGAAGGCGAGGAACTCGAAAAACTGCTCAAACGCTACGAGCATGTTGAACACCAGATGCAGGCTGCAGGTGGCTATGCCGTCGATCACCAGATCGAACAGGCGCTGCATGGCCTGGGGCTTGGGGATGAAACCTTCAACGTCAAAGTCAAAGATCTCTCCGGCGGGCAGCGTGGTCGTTTGGCGCTGGCCAAGTTGCTGTTGTCCAAGCCGGACTTGTTGCTACTCGACGAACCGACCAACCATCTTGACATCGCAGGCCGCATCTGGCTTGAAGAGTACCTGTCGAGCTATCCCGGTGCGGTCGTGCTCATCAGCCATGACCGTTGGCTGCTTGATCGCGTGGTGAGCAAAATCTACGAAGTCGAAGTCGGCCGTGTTTTTGAGTACCCGGGCAATTACCAGAAGTTCACCGAGCTTCGTGCTGAACGTCGCATGGTTGCTCAGCGTGTTTACGAAAAGCAGCAGGACAAAATCCGCCAGGAGAAAAACTTCATCGACCGCTACAAGGCAGGTCAACGCGCCAAGCAGGCACGTGGTCGTGAAAACCGTCTGCAGCGATTTATCAGTAATGAACTCACCGAGCGTCCCATCGAGCTTGATGTGATGAACCTGCAACTCCCAGCACCGCCGCGATCCGGTGACCAGGTGCTCAGTGTCGAAGGTTTGTCCAAGAGCTATGACGATGGGAAGAAAAAACTCTTTGACCATCTGAACGTCATCATCCGCCGTGGCGATCGCATCGGCATCATCGGCCCTAACGGTGCAGGCAAATCCACGCTTGTCCGTTGCATGCTCGGTGAACAGGAAGCCAGCAGCGGTCACGCCAAGCTTGGTTCGCAGGTTCTCGTCGGCCACTTCAAGCAGGTGCACGATGACATGCGAGCCGATCAAACCATCGTCGAATATTTGACGCGGCGCATGCCCAATGAAAACGGCCAACTGGCGCGTGAAATGGCCGGGGCTTTCATGTTCTCCGGTGATGATCAGGATAAAACCCTGGGCTCACTTTCCGGCGGCGAAAGGTCACGCGTGGCGTTGGCTGCCATGATTGCAGGCACACATAACCTGCTGGTCCTTGACGAACCGACCAACCATCTGGATGTGCTCTCTGCCGAACGTCTGGAAGAAGCTGCACGGCTTTTCACAGCTGAACCCACCGGGTGGGGCGAGCAGGCTCGCGGTGGGGGCACGCTCATTCTCATCAGCCATGACCGTTGGCTGCTTGATGCACTGGTCAATCAACTGCTGATCCTCGATGGCAAAGGTGGCGTCAAACACTTCTGGGGC
>JBICHS010000465.1:0-6198 GCA_043101135.1 Phycisphaeraceae bacterium JB051 | reverse complement strand
ATCCAGGTGGGAGGATTGGTACGGGCATGTCACCTGCAATGGGCGGTGGTGGTACAGTCTGTTGGTCAGCAAGCGTGTTTCCCGCTGGCTCCTGTCGGACTTGTGCAGCCATTGGCAGTGTACTGACAAGTAGACACACTGTGATCGCGCACAGCAGGATGAACATGAAGCGTTGAGATTGAAATGTTGAACTCTCACTTTTCATGAGGTCTCCGAAAGTTCAGTGTCTTTGCGTTGCTGTTGTATTTTACGCTTGGTTCGACGCAATAGCGCGGGCTTGATGTAAAACGCCCACGGGATACCGAGTACGATCAAGCAGGAACCGATGAAGATGATGTGAATGCCCACGTTGTTACCAATGCCGAGGATGACGTAGCGTTGCTGGAAAAGGTAGCGACCGTTTTGATCCTGTGCATCATTTTGTGGGTTGGTGCTGTCGCCGGGGTCCCAACCGGTTTGGCTGATCTTGATCCGGCCGGACATCATGGGGTGATTCAATCGCGCGACCCCGGTGTGGGTGGTGTTGTTCGGAAAATGCAGTGTCATCTGAGAATAAAAGTCGCGGGGCATGTGACTGCCGGGATAGGGGATCATGGCAAAGTCGCCCAGCGTCATGCTAAACGGTAACGGTCGTTGCTGACGGCTGAAACACAGATCGACTTTGCCCAGCGTGGGGATGTCCACGGTGATGGGGCGGTTTTCATCGTTGGCAATGCCCGGTTCGGGATAACGCATGTGAGACAGCCAGATGCGACGCTCCCAGGTCTTGCCATCGGGTAAGTCCATCGCAAGGTCGACGGGGAGCAGCGCATTGAGATACGTGCCTTCCTCTTTGCTGATGCGTTTACTTTTGAGCACGGGGACCGGGATGAACGTCTGCCTTGCATTGGGCAGGTATCGGATGATTTGCACCCAGAGGCTATGTTCTTCAAACGTCGCAACGGGGAAGCGGTCGTCCGTCAGTGGCAACTGCATCACCTCGCGGCCGGGCAGACTGATGAGCAAGATGAAGGCGGGTTTAGCTGGATCAGGTTGGATGACATAAAACCGACTGATGTTGGTTTGCTGATTGCTGGCAGAATCTTTGAGTTGATCGATCTGCTTGTCAGTCAGACCCAGCAGGTATTGCACGGTCCAGTTATTGCCTTGCAGTGAAGCATCCATCGAGGAGTTGGCAACGAGGGTTTTACTGGTGACACTCGGCCCGTCTTCACCGGTGAGAAGTTGGACCTGCAATGCGGGATTGGGCTCGGTCAATGGATCGTTGAGCCATGCCGTCTGGAGTTTGGCGTAGGCCAGGAAGCCGGGAATGGTTACCCGCAGCTTGTCACCAAAACGCTCGGAAAATCCTTTGACTTCATGTAGCTTGAGATTCAGGGCGTTGGTCTGCGGGTCATAGTCGTTATACCGTGGCAAATTCGGCAGGGGGATGCTGAGCTTCGCATCGCCAACTGTGAAGAACAGGGCGGGGGTCACCGCGTCATAAAACGTGTTCACCGGACCTGCGAGCGGTTGGTCATCACGCCAGAGGATGGTATCGCCTTCCTGTTTAGCGCGGCCGTAGAACATGCTGCCAATGGCAAGAATGACGATGCCGGCGTGGACACTCAGGACGCCGATATTCACGAATTTAAATTCAATGCGTCGGATCGTCGCCCAGATCATGTTGAGCACGAAGATGCCAAGGAGCAGTTGCATCGGCCACCAACTGAAAAATTCCAGCTCGGTCATTTCGAAATAACGCAGTCGGTAAATGACGGTGGTGTGGTAATGATCAAACCAATCGATGGCATGGATCAGACGCAACGCCATGAAGACGCCCATTCCCGCGATGGCAATGCCCAATCCGAGCATGGCAAGGCCCATGAGCCATTGCTTGCGTCCTGCCCGCCATGCTCCCATGCAGGCGATGATCAGAGGGATGAGAATCGCCAGGCCGATGATTACGGTCTGAGCGAGCATGCCCAGGGGAACCGAGCCGATGATGCCGTAGCTGACGATCAACAGCAGGAGAATGACAGCAAGCGTGATACTGGAGAACGCGCGCGTGAGTTGCTTGAGCAGCCGGGGAAGCTTCTCGTCTCGTTGGCGGATACGTTGGTATTTCAGGCTCACGAATACCGTCCTTGGTGCGTTTGGACTTCAGTGAATACATGGTAACCGATGTTGGATGTCAACAACCTTGTTTCAGGTCAAGGTTTTACTCAAACTCGCTTGCGGTTTGGCAGTCTTGGCGAGATTCAGAAGCTGCGTGATGAACGAACGTTTTATGGAGCGCTAAACCGCAAGCGGTTCTAATCGGATTTCTTTTTCATCTCGCGGACATTTCGCAGTGAGGCCAACTCCGGCAGGTCTTTTTCGAGTTTAGGCGTGCCGATGCGTTGGGAGAGATAGATGCCTGAATGACCGCTAAAGAGGTATGCGATGAAACAGCCTGCAGCGAGATAGACCACGTGTTGCGGGCCGAAGAGTTCGATGCCCATGATGGTGCATGCCAGGGGAGTATTGGTTGCACCAGCAAAGACAGCAACGAACCCGATGGCTGCAAACAAATCCACCGGTGCGCCCAGCACCCATGCACAGGTGTTGCCCAATGCTGCTCCGATGAAGAATAATGGCGTTACTTCGCCACCCTTGAAACCTGCGCCAAGTGTGACCGCGGTGAAGAGCAGTTTCCACCACCAGCTTAAAGGTGTCGCGCCGCCATCGGTAAAGCAACTGACAATACTCACGCCACCATCGGGATTGGTGACACCCAGGCCAAGGTAGTCACGTGTGCCCAGCAGGTAGACCATGCCAATGACGAGAAAGCCGCCGATGAAGGGGCGGAGCATGGGGACTTTGATGAACTTTTTGAAGACCTTGCCGATGCCGTGGGTGAGTTCTGCAAAGCACATGCTTGCCAAGCCGAAGGCGACGCCTGCGATCATGACTTTCAGAAGCAGCAGCCAATCCAGATGAGCGATCAGGTCGACCGGGTCGACAGCGTGCATGCTGGGGACGAAGTAGAACTGGTGATGAATCCCCCAGGCCTGACAGGCCCAGTCACTGACCACGCTGGCAATCAAGCTGGGGATGAGTGCTTCATAGCTCATGCGGCCGATAGCAAGCACTTCCAGGGCGAAGACAGCCCCGGTGAGTGGCGTGCCGAAGACCCCGCCGAAACCCGCTGCAACGCCGCATATGAGCATGGTGCGGACGTCCGGTTGATTGAGCCAACGCAGGAAGGGCGACCGCGTCATGGCAGAGGCGATGGCGCCGCCCATTTGGATTGCCGTACCTTCGCGTCCCGCCGAGCCACCAAAGAGATGTGTGGCCACCGTGCCGATGAGAACCAGTGGCGCCATCCGTGCCGGGACACCGCCACCTGCTTCGTGGATTTCGTCCATGACCAGGTTGTTGCCCGCTTCGACGGTCTTGCCTAACCATTGATACATCGCCCCGATGGCAAGGCCGCCAACCGGTAGCAGCAACAGCAGCCAGGGGTTGTCATGTCGCGTGTCGGTTGCTTGATGCAATGACCAAAGGAACAAGGCGCATGCCGAGCCGACAAGTACTCCAACGAGCCCTGCAAGCAGAGACCATTTGAGCACGTATTTTGCCAGCGACATGTGATCTTTGACGGTTAAGCGAATCAAAAACAAATCTCCAATATCTCTCCAATTTAGTCATTGGTTGGTTTGATTGCCAATGAGATATCGCGTTTGATGATTGATTGCCATCATTCGGTTCAAACGATGTTGAAATTGCATTGATTGCGTCCGTCTTGATGTGTTGTTGCTGCATCCATTGGCTTGGTGCGGGATGTGTGACTAATTGTGATGCAAATTCGGTATTCCCAGTCTTGTGATATGCGGTAAAATGTAGCAGCCTGTCATTTGTATGTCGTTTTTTCTTGCATGCCGATTAATTTAAACGATACTCAAAATAGTTAGTTGCTGTCCCAGGCAAGTTTCATTCATCTGGAGCTTGGCTGTTGCAAGGGGAAAACGAAAAACCCTACAAAACAAGTAAAAAAGACCTGAATTTCTTTATATGAAAATTTCATTATTAGTTTGAAAAAACAGAGGATATCAACTGGATTCATACCTTGCGGTTGATATCATGACTTCCCTTAAGCAAAAAATTTTGACTGACGTGTCAACCTTATTTCCCGCTTAGAGCAAGGAGCTCATGTTCATGGCTGCCTCAACCAACACAGAGGTTCCCCAGTCCAACAAACCGACTGAGGAATTGGCATCGGCTGTCATCCGTTTCGCTGGCGACTCCGGCGACGGTATGCAGTTGGCAGGGACGCAATTCACCGATACCTCCGCAATTTTCGGTAACGACGTGGCGACGCTTCCCGACTTCCCCGCAGAAATTCGCGCACCTGCAGGCACGGTCGCGGGGGTCTCCGGTTTCCAGATCAACTTTGCTGCCTCAGACATTCACACGCCCGGTGATGAAGTCAACGCATTGATCGCCATGAACCCGGCTGCTTTCAAAGCTCACATCGATGACGTTCAGACCGGCGGTATCATCGTCGTCAACGAAGATGAATTCACCAAGATCAACCTTCGCAAAGCAGGCTATCCCGAAGCCTACAATCCATTGGATGATGAGAAGTACGACAACAAGTACCGCATCACCAAGGTTCCCATTACACGACTCAACGAAGAAACACTTTCTGACACAGGCATGTCAGCCAAAGAAGTGGGTCGCTGTAAGAACATGTTTGCACTTGGACTGATCTACTGGCTGTATCAGCGTCCGATTGATACGACGGTCAACTATCTCGAAGATTACTTCGGCAAGAAGAAGAAACTTCCCGCCGTTGCTGAAGCCAACGTCAAAACACTCAAAGCCGGTTACTTCTTCGGTGAGACCACCGAAATGTTCCCGGTGCGGTTCCATGTCGCCCGTGCCCCTGTGGCCCCGGGTAAATACCGCAAGATTGGTGGTAATGAAGCCACGGCCATCGGCTTGGCGACCGCCGCACAGCTTGCTTCCAAGACCCTGGTCTACTGCTCGTATCCGATTACACCAGCGACCGACGTGCTTCACAGCCTTGCTGCTATGCGTAACTTCGGCGTCAAGACATTCCAGGCTGAAGATGAAATCGCGGCCATGTGTTCGGCCATTGGTGTTTCCTTTGCAGGTCAACTTGGTGTCACCGGTACCTCCGGCCCAGGCTTGGCACTTAAGTCCGAAGCCCTGAACCTTGCTTTGATGATGGAACTGCCCGTGGTCATCATCAACGTCCAGCGTGGTGGTCCTTCAACCGGCCTGCCCACCAAGACCGAGCAATCTGACTTGCTTCAGGCGCTTTACGGTCGTAACGGTGACAGCCCCGCGGTTGTCATTGCTGCTCAGTCACCTGGCGACTGTTTCAACACAGCCATTGAAGCGACACGCCTTGCCATCAAGTACATGACCCCGGTGATCATGCTCACCGACGGTTACATCGGCAACGGTGCTGAACCCTGGCGTATCCCCAATGTCGAAGACCTTGAACCCATCGAAATCACCCACCCGGTGTTCGATGAAAATCAAGAGTTCCATCCTTACCAGCGTGATGAAAACCTTTCGCGTCCCTGGGCCATCCCCGGCACCAAGGGCCTGCAGCACCGTATCGGTGGTCTGGAAAAAGCACACATCACCGGTAACGTCAGCTACGATTTCGAAAACCACCAGTTCATGACCGACCTGCGTCGCATGAAGGTTGAAAAGGTTGCTGAATCCGTTCCCGACCTGAAGGTTCACGGCGAAGAGTCCGGCGACCTGCTGCTCGTTGGCTGGGGCGGTACATACGGTTCCATTCTCACGGCAACGGATCGCGCTCAGGCTGCAGGCAAGAAAGTTTCCTGTATCCACCTGCGTCATCTCAACCCGATGCCTAAGAACCTCAAGTCCATCCTTGGCAACTTCAAGCAGATCCTGGTGCCCGAACTCAACACCGGCCAGCTCCGCATGATTCTGCGTGGCAAGTTCCTTGTTGACGCACGTGGTCTGAACAAGATCGCGGGTAAACCCTTCCTTGTCGAAGAAATTGAAGATGCCATCAAGATCGTTCTGGATGGTCAACTTGGTGATCTTGAATATCTCACGCCACGTCTACACAAGGTGGATATCAACGATCAGGATCTCGATCATGCCAAGATTGTAAATAAAGCCGTTCGCCTGTAAACCGCAAACCGCCTAGGGTGTACAACACTG
>JBICHS010000464.1:0-3873 GCA_043101135.1 Phycisphaeraceae bacterium JB051 | reverse complement strand
CATTGCCGTGGACACGCTCAGCGCGTTGATGCTTACCATGGCATCGATCGTCTGCTTCTGTGTGTTTCTCTACTGCGCCTTCCAATTCGACAGAGATCAACAGGGGGGCTTTTTCCACCCGATGTTTCACCTGTTGATTCTGGGTGTGCAATGGAGCTTTATCACGGGTGACTTTTTCAACCTGTTCGTCGCCTTCGAAATCATGCTCATGGCTTCCTATGCCATCTTCTGCGTGGGCACCTCCAAGAAGCAGATGAAGCAGGCCTACAAGTACGTGCTCTTGAACCTGCTGGGTTCGACGATGTTTGTTACCTGCCTGGGTTTGATCTACGGTCAACTGGGCACGCTGAATATGGCGGACATCACACGTCTTGCCATGGCCAATGAATTGCCCACGTCATCACTGCCTGTCATTGCGATGATGCTGCTGGTTTTTGGTGGCAAGACGGCCATCTTCCCGTTGTGGTACTGGTTGCCCGATACCTATCACACACTGCCCAGCGCGATTGGCGGTCTGTTTGCAGGCCTGCTGACCAAGGTCGGTGCATATGTGATGATTCGCGTGTTTATCATGATGTTCGGCAGCTCGACTCAAGTCACTGACATCATCGCCCCGGTGTTGCTACTCAGTGCAGGTGTCACCATGTTCCTGGGCGTGCTTGGTGCGGTGTCGATGCACACGGTTCGCCGCATTCTCTCGATTCACATCATCAGCCAGGTCGGTTACATGCTCATGGGCATGGGCCTTGCCATTGCCAGCGGTGTCGCACATGACATCAAGGAAATGGCGGTCGCTGGTGCGATCTTCTTCATCATGCACAACATGGTCGTCAAATGCTGCCTGTTTCTCTGTGGCGGTTTGATGGTCGAACATGCCGGTGATGATGACCTTGAAAAGATCGGTGGCTTGCTCAAACGTGCCCCATGGTTGGCAACACTATTCATGATCGCCGCCCTGTCGCTTGCAGGTCTGCCACCCTTGTCCGGCTTCTTTGGCAAGTGGGTTCTGCTCAGTGCAGGCTTCCAGTCTCAGCATTACGTGGTGGTCTTCTTTGCAGTGCTTACGTCACTATTCACCCTGCTGTCGATGCTCAAGATCTGGAGCTACGGCTTCTGGTCACCGGCGCAGGGCAAGCATGTTGATCAACCTGCCAAACGTCCCGTCACCATCGGTGGCATGTGGGGCATTGCCCTGCTGGTGATCGTTGCATTGAGCATGGGCCTGGGTGCTCAGAAGTATTATTCAATGTGCGCGATGGCCGCCAAGTCCTTGATTGACCCGACGAATTACGTCAAGGCGGTGCTTGGTGAAAAGAACACACCGGAATACAAAGTGGTGATCAACGAACCGACGCCGCAGGCTCTGCCGATGCATCATAAACCGGCAGCCAACCACGATTCTCACGGACACTGATAAACGCTAAAGGAGCGTTGCAATATGCTGGCTTATTTTCTGATTAATGTTCTCCTGGCCGTCCTCTGGATGTGCATGTGGGGCCTATTCGACATCTGGACGATGTTGGCAGGTTTCTTCTTCGGCTACCTGCTGCTGGGGGCGGTCAGTCGCACGTGGTACCCCGATGGCAAAGGTTACGGCTCAAAGCTCTTTAACCTCATCTCGTTTGGGTTCTACTTCATTCGCATTCTGATCCAGGCCAACCTGACTGTTGCCAAGGAAGTGGTCACCCCCCGGTTTAACATGACCCCGCGATTCGTTCGCTACCCGGTCAAAGGCATGACGCCGCTGCAGATCACATCGCTGGCCAATGCCATTACCCTGACGCCGGGCACGCTCAGTGTTGACGTGCTGGATAACGACGAGGTGCTGCTGGTTCACTGCATGTATGCAGATGACCGCGAATCTGCGATCAAGGAACTGGATGAATTGCGGGACCGTTTGATGACGGAGGTGTTCGGATGCTAAATCTACTTCTTGCTGCTGCAACTGCCGGCCATGAAGTCGCTCACGAAGCGGCTGAACATGGTCTACTTGATGGCGTGGTCACTTTCACCATCGACATCTGCATTGTGATGATCGTGGTGGGCATGATCATGTGTGTCATCCGGCTACTCAAGAGTCCGCACCTTGCTGACCGTGCCCTGGCGTCCGACACACTGGGCGTTGAACTCATCGGCCTGGTGATCCTCTTTGGTATGCGTTTTATGACCTCGGCTTTCATCGACGGGATTTTGATCCTCTCACTGCTGAGTTTTGCAGGCACCGTTGCCATGGCACAGTACATCGCCCGACCGCACCTGCGTCACAAACAGGTCAAGAGCAACGAAAAACTCGAAGACCTCGCCTAACCCCCCGGCCCCCGGAAGCCCCGGAAGTTTCCCATGGGGGTTCGAATGCAACGGGATGTTTGCGTTGGCGAGATCGACACTTTATTGGAACTTGAAACAGACAGTTAAACACACACGGAATTGAATCCATGTTGAACATTATCCTCGATATCCTGGTCATTGCCTTTCTGATCTTTGGCATCTTTTTCATGTTCGTCGCGGCCTTCGGGCTGCTGCGTCTGCCTGACGTGTATCACCGCATGCATGCTGCCACCAAAGGTGTCACCCTCGGGATCTCCGGCCTGATGATTGCTGCAGCGATCCATCACGCCCAAGCCCACGATGCCAACGTCGTGAACATCATCGCCAACGTCGTGCTCGTGATCATGTTCCAATTCATCGCCAACCCCGTCGGCTCACATCTGCTTGCCAAAGCTGCCAAGCTCGACAACGCCCCGGTCTGGGAAGGTCAAATCGCAGACGAAGAACACAACCCTGTCTCGGAATAAGCCAACATTGTCAGATGGATTATTTTACATCTTCGTTCAAACTCACGTACCAACCCAATAAACCACATAGGACACAGCGAGCTCAGCGTTATACTTGATGCATGCCTCTCTCACCTCCGTGATCTCTTTGTCCTCTGTGGTAAAAAAATGTCTCCAAACGGACATGGACAATTTTTCCCAAATCTCGGATTATTTTCTCAACGCCTGATTTTTACTTGAAGTCAAAATGACCACAGGTAAAGTACCACCCATGAGCACGAAAAAAGCAATTATCGTTCAAGGTGGCTGGGATGGACATACACCCGTTGAATGTGCAGCCCTTTTCGAAAAACAACTCAAAGCCAAAGGCTATGACGTCACCGTGTATGACACCATGGACGTCTATAGCGACGATCAACTCATGGCCGGCATCGATCTGATTGTCCCCATCTGGACCATGGGCGAAATCTCCAACGAGCAGTGGCAGGGCTTGGACAAAGCGGTTGCCAACGGTACTGGTATCGCCGGCTTTCACGGTGGGATCATCGACTCCTTCCGCAACAACACCGACTACCAATGGATGACCGGCGGGCAATGGGTCGCTCATCCTGGCAACTGTATTGCCCAATACAAAGTCAACATCGTCGAAGACCATCCCATCACCGAAGGGATCGAAGACTTCAAACTCACCGACACCGAGCAGTATTACATCCATGTCGACCCGGCAGTTCACGTGCTTGCAACCACAACCTTCGAAGCAGGCACCGGTGATATCACCCGATACCAAGTCGGCACAACGCTGCCCTACGCATGGATCAAGCAATGGGGTAAAGGCAAAGTCTTCGTGGCCTGCTGGGGTCATACCTTCAAAGACTTTGATGTCCCCCAGGCTCTGGAAATTGTCATCCGTGGCATGCTCTGGGCCACACGCTAAAACACCAACGCCAACCATCTGAACTGACTCACGCGGGATCGCTTTTGCCTCCCGCGTTTTTTTTGACCATCATTTCTGATGCAAAAAACATAACAACAGTGACACACACCCACCCTTGGTTTTGTACAATCGGGCTCCATGTCACCATGCACAAATTTACCAACC
>JBICHS010000463.1:0-7958 GCA_043101135.1 Phycisphaeraceae bacterium JB051 | reverse complement strand
CATGAATGGTTATTGGATCGCACCGGCTGATGTCACTGACAAGCAAAATTGTTACTTTCGTGCACGGCGCACATTCAACATGGATACAGTTCCAAATGCCGTCATTTTGAAAATCGCAGCCGAATCGGTTTACCGACTCTGGATCAATGGCAAGCTGGTCTGTTTCGGCCCGGCGCGGGGTACGCGGTCCTGCAATTTCTACGACTGTGTGGATATCGCACGCTATTTGCAACAAGGCAAGAATGTCATTGCTGTCCTCGTGCAATGCATGAACATCCCGACGTTCATTGCTTTCCCGCATCAACCAGGCTTGTGGGTCGAACTGGAGAACATTCTCACGACTGACGCCAACTGGCAAGTGCTTAACAATGACGAGTGGCAAGAAGATGTCGAAATTTATACTCTGCAAGTCGGCTTCATGGAACACCGCGATCTGCGATGTGAACCCATCGGTTGGCAAACCTGCGAAGACAGCGCAACATGGGAAAAGGCAACGATACTTGGCAACGCCGATGCAATGAATTACAAGCGTTTGCTGCCTCGCCCCATCCCAATGCTCAAGCAAACAACGCATTTACCAGAGTACATCCCATCAGCAGGCTATGTCACCAACAACCCAACAGTTGATCCAAAGGAAATCGCCTTAACCATTTCCTATCAGCAATACACCCACGTTCCCAGCCTCAAAAACGATTGCCAATCGCAACTCACAACAGGAGAAGACATCACCATTGCCCCCTCGCCTGATGGTCAGGATGTTGCAATCGTGTTTGACTTTGCTGATGAATTTATAGGTTACGCACAGTTGGAATTAACCTGCCAATCAGGTGTCATTGTGGACTTTGCACACGATGAAGCGCTGGACGCCGGATGGGTCAAAGCTGCCAGGCATCATTACCGTACAGCAGACCGTTACATCACGCGCAATGGCCGACAAACATTGGGTAACACCATTAATGACCGTGGTTTTCGTTATGTGATGATTGTCCTGCGTCATCTCACCGAACCGGTTGTGCTACATCGAATGGCAGTTAATGACTGCCGTTATCCCTATGAGCCATTGGGGACATTTTCATGTAATGTCCAGCAGCTCAATCGTATCTGGGAAGTTTGCACCAACACGCTTAGCATCTGCACAACCGATACCTTTCTGGACTGCCCCTGGCGTGAACGGTCATTTTGGGTCAACGACCTTGTGGTTGAAAACCTCGTCTCACTACAAGCATTTGGTGATCCGAGAATCAATGCACACTGCCTTCGGCTTGCGATGGGCAATGCCCGTGAAGATGGCTGGATACCGGGCGTTTGCCCTGACACAGGTGAAGACAATCTGGTCCTTGTACCAACCAACTTAATGCTGGTGATCATGCTGGCTGATTACTATCAATACACAGGTGATAAGCGACTGGTGAATGAGCTTTTGCCACGAATGCTCGATGTGCTGCATTTGTTTGAATCGCATATCAATGACAAGGGACTGATTGTTGCCCCCGAGACGTTTTGGAACTTCCTGGATTGGTCCTATGAACTCAATGGAAGCAGTCTTAACGGCAAGTGCACTTCACTACTCAGCTGGCTGTATTGCTATGCACTGAACACAGCGGGAAAACTTGCTGGCATCACGCCTTTTGCCTCTCAAGCATCGGAATTGTCCGAACAAGCACGGGAGGTTGCTCGTCGTATCGATGCGTCTTTCTGGGATGATGATAAGCTTTGTTATGCCGACTGGCTGGATGATCACGGCAATCCATCTGAAGCTTCCAGTCAACTCACACATGCACTGGCATTACTCAGTGGCAGTATCCCCGAACATCGCAAACAACAGAGTATTGATGCATTGGATCGTGTCGACCTGCTTGAACCTGAACTCTATCTACATCACTTTGTATTCCAGGCAATGCAACAAGCTGGCAAAACAGATGCGATATACCAACGTGTGCAAAAACACTGGGGCGCGATGGTCCAAACGGGCACAACCACGCTTTGGGAAGCGTTCGTCCACCGGCAAGGTAAAGAAGCATATGACGATGCTGGAAGTCTGTGTCATGGTTTTGCAGCATGCCCCATCAACTATTTTCAAACCGGGATTCTAGGAATTACGCCAACTAAACCGGGCTTTGAAACCTTCGAAATTCAACCAATACCTCATGGCTTAAGTCATGCATCAGGCACGATCCCCACACCGCATGGTTTAATCCACATGTCCTGGGAACGTCTGAATGAACAAGCATTGAAAATTCAAATCACCATTCCGACAAACACGTGCGGGTATTGCCAAAAGCAATTGTATAAGTCTGGCAAACATATTATTGAATACACCGTTAGCCAGCAGACTGAAAGTGAAATACTTATATGAAAAATCAATATGCCGTCATACTCGGGAATCTTGGAAATACCTGCGATCGCTTCCTGTCCACTGGCTACAAAGATACATTGGACAAATCACAAATGCTCGAACAGGCTGCCAGCATTGAAGGCGTTGGTGGGATTGAACTGGTGGGTACTTGGGACATCACGCCTCAAAATGTTGAGTCAATGCAAGCTCAACTCAGCAAACTCAACTTAAAGTGCGCCTCGATCATCCCAGATCACTTTTCACAGAAACACTGGGGACGCGGTGCGTTTGTGTCCAAGGATTCTGGCATACGCAAACTCGCGGTTGAAGAGACTTGCAACATGATCGATACGGTTGCTGCCATGGGCGGTGATCTGATTAATCTCTGGCCGGGACAAGATGGTTATGACTACCCGTTGAGTACTGATTATATCCAGGATCGCAACTGGCTCATGGAGACACTGGGAGAATGTGCCAACTACGCCAAGCTCAAAAACGTCCGCCTGTCATTGGAATTCAAACCCAAGGAACCTAGAAATCATAGCTACCTTGCACGCACAGCAGACACACTACTAATCGCCAATGCCCTGGGGGATCACGTGGGTGTCACCATCGACACAGGCCATGCGTTTGTGGCGTATGAAAATGTCGGAGAGTCCATTTGTCTACTCAAGCAGTTTGGCGACAAGCTGTTTCACATGCACTTTAATGACAACTACACGCATTGGGATGACGACATGATCGTCGGCTCGATTCATTTGCCAGAATACTTTGAGATTCTCTATTGGCTGCAAAAGACCGGCTATGAAGGCTGGATATCCATGGATCAATATCCTTATCGTGAAGATGGCTATGGCGCAATCCGATCAAGCATTCAATTTCTACAGCAACTCGATGACATTCTTCAACGCGTAGGTATTGACGAAGTCGATCGATTACTTGCCAAACGTGATCCTGTTGCCACATCTACTTTCATCCGCCAACATCTCATTGCTCATTGAATACATATCATGAATTTTGAAGTACTCAATCCTATTGACTCGAATTCAAAATCGATTCTACACCTTGTTACTCCCATCACCGATTCGCATCAAATGATAGGCGAGTCGGCATTACCCATTCAATACAATGCTTCGGGCATTGTGGAAGTGAGATTAGCTTTTCCTCCCAAGCAAACTCCCACGGTGACATCCGCAACGGGTCATCATGTGTATGTTCAGGGTAAAGATTTTCACTGGCATCAGGGGAGTCGGATCATTTATATCCCAAACCACTCAGATATTCCCGTGGTGCCTGTGACACAGCTTTACCGCCCCGCTAACTCACAGGAATTTGGTCGATGTATTGATCGAGATAACGATATTTTTTACGGCCCAGCAGACGAATATCATCAATGGCAACTATCCATCAGTTATCCATATGATCCAACGATAACCAGCATCATTAAACTCCCCCATACAACTGGCAAACTCCCGCGAATAGCAAGGCGTCTCCATAATTCGGAGCCGGTATCCATCGTACTACTGGGGGATAGTATCAGCTATGGTCTTAATGCCAGCGGTCGTTGCGACACGCCCCCCTACCAACCTCCATTTGGTGATTTATTTCATATGGCTATCAGGGAAAATTTCACATGCCCAACAACATTTCAAAACTTGTCGGTCAGTGGCAAGTCCGCTCAATGGGGATTGGAACAGGTCGAATCCGTGGTGGATCGTCAACCTGATTTACTGCTGCTTGGCTTTGGCATGAATGACGCGTCTGCAGATATTCAACCTCATGTGTTTACTCGCACCATTAAGCAGATCATTGACAACGTCAGGCTTAAACTGCCTGATCTAGAGGTCATTTTGATCTCGCCTATTTCTGCCAATGCTCAATGGGTTGGAGCCCGACCGCAGATGTACGCTGCTTACAGCCGGTCGCTTCAGAAACTCCAAAACAATGGCATTGTCCTGGCGGATGTGTATCCACTCTGGCAGGCCATGGTCAATCTGAAAAGCTATTGGGATCTAACAGGCAACGGTTTGAATCATCCGAACGATTTTGGGCATCGCCTCTATGCGCAGGTCCTCTGGCAAACATTAACATCTACAATTGAGAAAGAAGCGTGTTAACGCAAAAGGATTCAACAATGGATCGAAAGCATCTTGTTTACAAAGGTTCAAGCCCCAATCACTGTTGCTGTGATCAGGCATTATGCATACTCCCCAATGGTCGTATGGTTGTCGCTTTCATGACAGGTGGTGACAAGGAACCTGAACTCGATAATCACTTACGCTGCTGCTGGTCAGATGACCAGGGCAAAACGTGGACCCAGCCGATTGAAATCCTGCGGTATCCTGATCGTGCTTGTTGTATGACCCAAATGCTCCTGGACAAAGATGGCCACCTGGTTATTTTCGCCCAACCACACGATGGTGGATTTACACGTTGGGAATGTGTCACCATTAAGAGCGAAGATGGTGGCCAAACATGGACTGCTCCCACTCTATTTGAGCCATCCCCCCGCCGCTGTTTCATTCGCAATGTCATTAAGACCAGTTGGGGGGAATGGATCATGCCCCTGCAAACCTATGTCAATGCGGGCAAATGGGAAGATTCAGCAATTGATGATGACTCTTTAAGTCAACCTGAAAATGGCGTCCTGATCAGTCAAGACCAAGGACAAACCTGGGCCTGCTCCAATTTGATTAAAGGTGCAAACGGGTGGGCAGAAAATAATATTGTCGAGTTATCCGACGGTAAATTGGTGATGCTTATCCGTAGTGACAACGCTGGCGTCCTATTGCGAAGCGATTCAACTGACCGCGGTAGAAGTTGGAGTCATCCTGTCCAAACCGACATCCCCAATCCGGGCAGTAAATTCAGGCTCTTCAAACTCAGTGACGGGCGAATCATTCTCCTGCATAATCCAAACGGCAAAACATCCCATGCCAACGATCTACCCGGTGTACAGCTCACGCGTAACCCATTGGCTATGTGGATTAGTTCTGACGACATGGACAGTTGGTGTGAGAAGCGGAATCTGACCGACTTCCCAGGCATGCTAGCCTATCCCGATGGTGTGGTTGATGAACAGGAGCAATACATCCATTTCGTGTTCGACTACAACCGGCACGACGTCATCTATTGGGCTGCGGCTATCCCACCCACACACACGAATTGACGCCCTTCCCACAATCAGCAAGTCCATTCGCTTGGCCTGAGAAAAAAAATTCCAGTTGACCGAGTGATTAACCGAACTGCGCGCAAATAGACCTTTGACATGACAAACCATGAACAAAGGTATCATTTGAGTCGATGACGGATGACGCAAAGCTGATACATGCCCTTAAACGACAGTCTGCTGACGCCTGGACGGTGTTTTACCGTTCGCGTCAGGTGACCGTCTGGCGGTTCGTCCGTGGGCGGGTCACCTGTCGACAGACAGCCGATGACATCACAGCAGAAGTATTCATGTATGCCTTGCGGAACATCGATCAATTCAATCCGTCTCTTGCATCCATTGACCGTTGGCTCTTTGGTATTGTCCGAAACACTGTCGCTGCGCATTTACGCAAGTATTACCGCGAACAAAATCGCCTGACTTTTACGGGCGATCCAACAAGTTATGAAAATGTAGATCATTCATGTCAAACCAACGATGATGTCTCGCACATCTTAAAACAGATGAGTACGGTCGAAAGAGAAGTGCTGATTTGGATGTATCAAGAGAATGTCAGCGTTCGTGAGATCGCCTGCCGATTGAATCGCACAGAAAAGGCTGTTGAAAATCTGCTTTACCGCGCAAGAGAACACTTCAAAAAACGCTTTGAAGCTCACATTCAAAAAAATGAGTCTCCCCATGGAACCCAACTATCACAAGCTATTGAAAAATCTGCCGCAGGACGCACCTGATGCAGCGGTGACAACTCAATTTGAGAAACAACTGCAGCAGGAAGCACGGACTTTAAGCCAAAAGCGCCATCTTCAATTCTACCGGTGGATCACACGCGGCTCTTCACTGGCAGCATGCTTTGCATTGGTGTTGTTTCTATTCATGTCCCGAGGCAATGACAGCTTCGCGGCAATGCAGCAGCTGATTCGCCAAACCGACTACATGCGTGTGACCATCGACATGGATTTATACGTCCCATTATTCGATCAAAACATGCGTTTGAGCACAACGCGTTCGTGGATAAATCGACAATCCGGCCTGTGTTCGGATATTGATATCATGGGCAAACCTGCACTACGCCTGTGGCATCCATGGGACGGTGACACGATCTTGATCAACCACATTCATCAGGTAGCCACACCGATTCGTGTCCCTGCAGATATTGATCCCAGTGAGTTACTGCAATTTAATCCCGCACAGTTCATTCAACGCATCAGCCAGATTACAGGTAAACCACAACAGATTGATTCTGACGATGAACAAACATTGTGCTACCGTGTTGACGGTTCACAGATACGTTTGCCCAAGAAGACCATCGTTTTGATACGGATTGATCGCAACAGCAAACGCCCCAAATCCATCAGCTGTGAATTGCCCATGCAGGATGGGACGCGGCTGACATGGGCGGCAAACGATTTTACATGGCAACCCGATCCAGCCACGACACCTTCAAATGTCATCCCGAAACATTACAAAATCGCCAAGCCCGTTACCATCCCAACTCCCAGTCTGGACTCCGTTGCGACAAGTCTTGCCGTCTGTGCTCAACTTTTCAACGGCCAGTTTCCGAACAAACAGACATTACCCTGGCAAACGGCAAGCACCATGGTCATGCAAATCATCCAGCAGCCCGATCAACTCAAAAAAGCCAATCTCAATCGCACTGAGATCAAGGGACTGGCCAATGCCATCGCCGGGAGTATTTACCTCATGCGTGCTCAACAAAGCGGAGCCCATATCACCTATCACGGCAAACGCGTCCAGTTGAGCGATGATGACATCCTCCTTCAAATCACCTATCCCAATGGCCGCATTGAAACATTAAATGGCAAGCTTCAAAAACAGGTATCACAACATGAAGTCAAATAAAGAGCATGCTGCTTTTACACTCATTAAATTACTCGTGGTCATCAGTATCATTACTTTGCTCATGGGCATCGCTTTGCCTGCTTTGAAGATGGCACGCAAGTCCGCAAGGACCACACAGTGTGCATCGAATCTCAAAAACATCGGCACCATCTGGGCGATCTACTGTGATCAAAATCCAACAACAATGCCTAACGCAGTGAGTCTGCCCTCTCCGATTCATGCAACCCCGCCCGGTGAAATCAGCATACTTGATGCTTTAAGACCGTATATGAACAGCCATTCAACTGAGATATATAACTGCCCTGAAGATGATCTGGGATACTACACCAGCCGTCGAAGCAGTTATGAGTATCTCCCGGGTTTAGCTATCACGTTTGATCCTGACAACATTCCCAAACTCGTTGCGCTTTCAAGACGAAGTCCACACACTTTGCCAGTGTTGACTGATGCCGCGGAGTTCCACCCGGCCCCCAGCGATGTCGATCCCAGACAAACCGTGTATCACGACACACACGTTGATTGGCTATTTGCAAGCGTCACCCCTTGATGCAGAGATCACCATGTTCAAATCAATCAGAAATCATTGGCTCAACA
>JBICHS010000462.1:0-8440 GCA_043101135.1 Phycisphaeraceae bacterium JB051 | reverse complement strand
AGGGTCGCACCATCCTGCCAACTGGTTGCAACACCGGTTTGACGCGGGCCACAGAAGATGGGGTTCACGAGAATATTCTTTGCCATCGACAGCTTGGACGCTTCACGGTAATCGACGGGGCCTTGGGTGAAAGGCTCATTGCCCGCGATGTAGATGGTTTTGAGATCGGCTTCACTACTGGACCATTCAAGGCCGTTGAGTGCATCCTGAATGACCATGCCACAGTATTCACTGCCACCGTTGGTGGTGAGTTCAAAGAGTTTTTCAGAGAGCTTATCCAGGTCAGTCGTAAACGGGAGAACCTGGCGGATATAGCCTTCGCCCTGCGAGAGCCGGGAATTGCCATACTCGTAAAGCGCCACTTGAAGCAGCGGTTGGACTCCGCCGCATCGGGCAGCAGAGAGTTCGTTGACGATGTTCCAGAGTTGTGCCTTAGCTTGATTGATCAGCCCGTCCATGCTGTTGGAGGTATCAAGCAAGAGCGCGATCTGGATGCGGTTTTGTGTGATCACCTTGGGTGGCTTGGGGGATGGTTTGATGATGACCACCTTATCCCCGGGATCGACCACGACGACTTCCGCGAAGCTGGGGACGGTGAATAGACAAACAGACAGTAGTGTGCAGATCAATGTGGATCGCATGGCCGAACTCCTTGTTTTTGAGTACGAATGGTTTGTGGGTCAGTGTGTCCTGGCGGGACTAATAGATTAGACACACGAGTTGCTGGGAGGTTCCGTGGTTTTGAAAAAAAATATATTTGAGGCACACAATTGATCAACAAAGCCGTACCGCAATCGCAGCAAAGGTTGTCTTGTCCACTTTCATCAAGACAACCCGTGGCCCGGGAGGACCACGGCTTTGGACAAGCTCATTGTCTTAATCTGTGTTTATCTATGTGCATCGGTGTGCATCTGTGGCTGAATTGTCTTAAGCGCCTTAACGCTGTCAAACACCATCACGCAAACCAGGCTTCGAGGACATCACAGATTTTGTGCAGTTGATCGTCGGAGATGACGTAAGGGGGCATGGTGTAGGCATAGGTCTCAAACGGGCGAAGCCAGACGCCACGGTCTGCTGCAAAGTCCTGAATGCCTTTGAGGGAGGCCTTGTCATTAACTTCGACCACACCGGTTGCGCCTAAAACGCGTGTGTCTTTGACGGCTTTACCGGTGATGGAACGGATACGCTTTTTGAGGATGGCTTCGATTTGACCGATGCTTGCCAAGCGGTTTTCAGCTTCAAAAAGTTCGATGCTGGTCAATGCGATTTTGCATGCCATGGGATTGCCCATGAAGGTCGGCCCGTGCATGAAACTCTTAGCCGGATCATCACTGAGAAAAGCTTCATAGACGCGATCGGTTGCCAGCGTTGCTGAGTGTCCCGAGTAACCAGCAGTCAGACCTTTGCCCAGCACCATAATGTCAGGCGTGATGCCGGTTTGGTCAGCTGCAAAGAGTGAGCCGGTGCGCCCAAAGCCGGTCGCCACTTCGTCGAAGATCATCAGCACATTGTGCGCATCACAGAGCTTTCGCGCTTCACGCAGATAGTCCGGTGAGTAGAAGTTAAAACCGCCTGCTGCCTGCATGAGTGGTTCGACGATGAAAGCTGCAGTGGTTTTGGAATACTTACTGAGCATGTCAGCAAGCAACATGAGATTTTGCTGCGTGTCTTGGGCGATGGCGTTAATCCCACCGATCGGAGCTGGCAGGAAAATCTGCTGTGGCAATAACCCCGCAAACAACGAATGCATACCCTCAACCGGGTCACAGACGGACATCGCGCCGATGGTGTCGCCGTGATAAGCTTTTTCCAGAGCAATGACCTGCGTCTTGGCATGACTCTCAAGCGTATGCTGATTTTTGTGATACTGGATCGCCATCTTGATTGCGATCTCCACGCCGACACTGCCACTGTCACCAAAGAACACGTGGTTCAGTCCCTCGGGCGTGATGGCGACGAGTTTGTCCGCAAGTTTGCGAGCTGGTTCATGCGTCAGACCGCCGAGCATGACATGGCTCATCTGCGACATCTGCTCGGTGATCGCAGCATTGATGACTGGATGGTTATAGCCATGTATGACACACCACCAACTGCTGATGGCATCAATCAACTGCCGACCATCAGCCAACGTCAACACCGCGCCGGATGCCGAGGCAACTTCCAACGGCGGCGACATGGTTTTCATTTGTGCGTAGGGATACCAGAGGCTCATGGCGCTAGTGTACGGGGGATGATTGGCAATTTCGAATTGGGATTTCGTCTGAATCAAAACCGCTTGCGGTTTAGCGCGATTTCGCAAGATTCGAAAATCCAACCACGTTCGACCGATTCATGGAGCGCTAAACCGCAAGCGGTTCGCGTTGGATCACTTGGGATACTTGGCCATGCGGGAGTTGGCGATCATTTCGTCGTAAACCACCATGCATTTCTGGGCGGATTCATCCCATGTCAAACGACGCAGCTCCACATCTGCATGAACACGCAGCGTGTGAGACAGTGCATCATGCTTGAGGACCGCGATGATCTTGTTGGCCATCGCATCGACATCCCAGAAGTCCACCTTCAACGCGTGATGAAGCACTTCTGCAACCCCCGAGGTCTTGGAGATGATCACCGGTACGTCATGGCTGATGGCTTCGAGCGGTGCGATACCAAACGGCTCGGAGACCGAGGGCATGACAAAGACATCAGCCATACGGAAGACGCGATCAACCTCTTTGCCACGCAAAAAGCCGGTAAAAATCAGCTTCTCAGCGATGCCTTCCTTTTGCGCCAGGTTCATCATGGCTTCGGTTTGATCGCCGGAACCTGCCATGACGAAGGTGACGTTGCGGAGTTTTTCCAGCACGCGTTTGGCGGCATGAATGAAATACTCCGGCCCCTTTTGCATGGTGATACGCCCCATGAACAGGACGACCTTTTCACCCTTGCGGATCATGGGAATGGGCGACTGGTATTCGCTGTTGCCTGATTCAATGCCGTTGTAGATCACGTGAATTTTCGCAGGGTCCACGCCATAGCGTTCCTGGATGATCGACCGCGTCAGATAGCTGACGACAAACACGGCGTCGGCACCATGCATGCCTTCACGCTCGATGTCATACACCGGCTGATTCACGTTTTCACCGCTACGGTCAAACTCCGTGGAGTGCACGTGGACGACGAGTGGCTTTTTGAACTTGCGGGAGAGTGCCAAACCAGCGGGGAAGGTCATCCAGTCATGCGCGTGAATGACGTCAAAGTCCTCTTCGCGGGCTACGTTCAGACACTGCAGCGCGTAGTTGTTGGCCTGGGCGACAATGTCCCCCTGATACACCGGCTTGATCGGCTTGGGTTTTTCCTTGGGCTTGGCAGGCTTGCTGTCACTGGTTTGTTCAGATGGATCAGGACGCGTGGCTGCTTCGAAAATCTTCTCGGCTGCAGACTTTTCTTCCAAGTGCACACGGGCACGTTCGATGTTCTGCTGCACGTGCGGCGGGACATCGTACAACCGCCCTCCCACCGACTGGTACGGCGAGATCATCGGCGATTCAATCGGGCGCACACTGATATGACGCATCGCAGACGACTCGGTGAGTGTCCATTGCGTGACCTTGTTGCGGACCGGTGATTGATTGGGATCATCAACAGGAATGGTTTCAGCAGTGAGTTTGGCAGCAGCTTTCTGAGCAGGTGTCTGCTTGGTGTTCTCATCAGTGGGCATGGCCATGCCATCGGCGGCGATGAGTTTGACGTGCGGCTCAGTAATCTGACTCACACCAGTGGGCAGAATGAATGTCACGGCGGTATCAAGTCGATCCAAGGCTCTTGTCAAACCAAGACAGGCAGTCCCCAGCCCCCCGCTGATGTGCGGCGGAAATTCCCAACCCAGCATCAACACTCGCATGTGTCACCTCGCCCCCGACGGTCAATGTGTCGGCAGGAATCCAAACAACTTGCCACCAGCTCCCCGAGACCCTGTTTAACCCGATCCCCCCCGGACACCCCGGACACCCCGGACACCCCGCGTTCAAACACATCAAAATCTCAGGCGATATTCATCCATAAATATCTGCTGTTGTAAATAGTTTACTAGATTGCATCTTCGTAAACCAGATCACCAAGCTGACTAAATGTCGCTTCATACGACAAAAGCACCTTGGCAATGTAATCCACGAAGGCAGGATCATCAATCGGCTCGCCTTTGACCAACGGAATCTTGCTGCGAAAAACGTACTGCAAATCTTCATCACGGAAGTGAAAAACGCCTAGACCTTCATCGATCCCAAGCTCGTACATCTCGTCAGCAAGCAGCTCCTCAATGTCGTCCTTATGCTCCACCAGGTCAGCCTCGATGGATTCAGACAACCAGCGGTCGAGCGTGTAAATCCCAACCTCAAGATCATCCGCATCGCCAACATTGAGCTTGTAAAACGCCTGGGTTTCAGGATCGCTGGCCTTGGCCTGACAGATGATGATCTGACCTTCAAGTTTCACGGACGCAAAGGCATCCTTGGCTTGAACCTGCTCGTAGACCTGCTTGAACAAAGACTCTATCGACATCGGGTAAAACTCCAGTCTCAAATGCAATCAATTAGAACCTCTCCAAGATAACACCGATCAACATAAGAACAAGGCAACCGAATATGAGAAACGTGAAAATCGGCAAAAAACTAGCTTAAGCAAGCCGCGTCAAAGCCGTGTCACTCCCGTGGCACGGGTTGTCTTTCACATATCACAAGGCAAGAGCGCGACTCAGGAGAGTCATGGCTTTGGGTCACTGTCGCTGACGAACGGCTTCGTAAAGCAGAATCCCTGCTGCGACCGACGCGTTAAGCGAGTCACAATTCTCCCCTCGCATCGGGATACTCACCGGCAAAAGCCCGTCCCCTGCCTCAAGCCACATCTGGGACAACCCCGTGTCCTCCGGGCCGATGACGATGGCGGTCGGCTGAGCGTAGTCCACCTTGTCCCAAGACGTCTGGGCACGGTCGGATGTGGTGACGATCTGAACACCGTTTTTTCGCAACATGCCAATCGCGTCGGACTCGTTCATGCAGGCCATCGGCAGGCTGAACACCGCGCCGGTGCTGGCACGGATGGCGTTGGGGTTATAGAGATCCGCATCAGCTGTACCATCAGGCGTGCAAACCAGCATCCCCGTGCAACCGGCAGACTCGGCGGTCCTTGCCATGGCGCCAAGATTACCCGGCTTTTCGATCCCAACGGTCACCAGCCAAAGCCCGTTAGAGTCTTTGGTAAAAAGTTGCTCCGCGCCGATAGCACGTTGTTCAAACACGGCCAAAACACCCTGCGGATTCTGGCTGACGGTCATCTTGGTCAGCACGCTGTCGGCCACCTCGATCACCGGGATATCTCCCAGATCAAACACCTCACGCGGGGACCACTCCTGAGGCCAAAGTCGCGGGCACCAGTAAAACTCCGTAAGTCGAAAACCGGATGCCAAAGCACGGGTGATTTCACGGTCACGTTCGACAAGGAACATGCCGGACTTTCGGCGTTGACGGGATTGGAGCAGCTTGGCGACCGCCTTGATGCGCGGATTGTTCGGACTGGTAATAAGCATGTCGGGCATGGGGATATGATAGTT
Organism: Phycisphaeraceae bacterium JB051; assembly: GCA_043101135.1. Taxonomy (GTDB): domain Bacteria; phylum Planctomycetota; class Phycisphaerae; order Phycisphaerales; family Phycisphaeraceae; genus UBA7800. Next base: position 2,850 of record JBICHS010000462.1, on the reverse strand, counting down.
GAGCGTGAGAAGATGAGCGACTGGTGATCCATTGCAGTTGATTTGCAGGCGATCAATCCCGGTCAAGATGACCGGGCTATGTGAATATAGCCGAGTCATTCTGGCTCGGTTTCTGATCGGCAATACCCAACAATCAGGATGGACTATAAACACCAGCCATCTACTCTGCATAACTTATATGACGTCTTGAACACGAATCCTTACACATTGCCAACGCGACTTTTTGCCAGATACTTTGGCCAAATTCGATGAGCTTGGCCGATACCCAATACCGTTACGGGTCCATGGACTTGAAGGAATTTGGCTGTGAATCGGTTGATCACCTGCATTTTGTTATTGATTATCGGTCTTGCCACATGCCCTATGCATGCAGCGGATTTACCTGCGCTGCACAAGGCGGTGTTGCAGTCAGACATGCAACGGGCGACGGCTTTGCTTGAAGACGAGAAGGCCAACAATCCCAACAAGCGTGATCAACTGGGCTCGACACCTTTGCACCTTGCGGTTCGAGCCGACAACCTGGAAATGGCCCAATTACTGCTTGAACATCATGCCAACGGCAACCTCACGGATGGTCGCGGGCAAACGGCGATGGACATGGCCAAGGGTTGGAGCATGTGGTGGCTGCTATTGCGTCATGGTGCCCTGCCCGGCGTGGACACTTCGATTTTCCTCATTGCCACCGGCCTGTTATTCGTGCTGGGCTTGAGTGTCTGGTTACGCAAAGTCAAAGCCGACGCCCAGGCGCGGAACCTGCCTGATGCGTATCTGACGGAGGACTGTTACATGGATGAGCAGGAATCCGAAGATCAGGAAGACAAGCGTTATCACGACGCCGCGTGAGTTACGGGGTATCAACCAAACCACACACATAAACAACATCAAAAGCCGTGTCGCTCCTGCGGCACGGGTTGCCTTACGATCATTCATCAAGACAACCCGTGGCCCGGGAGGACCACGGCTTTTATATTCATGTTGATCGGTGGTTGATTGCACGAATCAACACAATCACATCAAGATGACTCGGTGATAGGTCACGCCAATAAGCGCCATGTCGTGGCGATGAGGATGCAGGCAACAATCCCCATGGCGACGGGCATGAGCGTTGCCACGGCGGTCCACTTCAGGGAGTTGGTTTCCTTCCAGATCGTCCAGATCGTTGTGCCACAGGGGTTATGCAAAAGCACGAACGTCAGGAAGCAGACACAGGTCATCAGGTTCCACCCCTGAGCGATGAACATCTGAGCCAATTGGTCGTTGCCCACCTCAACCATTCGCCCGCCCTGCAGACTCATGTCCGCCATCCCAGGCAGGAGCAATAGCAACATCACCACGGTGGGGACCACGATCTCGTTGGCTGGAATCGCAATGATGTAGGCCAGCAAAACCACACCCGAAAGGCCCATCAACCAGCCTAGCGGCTCAAGGAACTGCATGATGTAAATGGCAATGGGTTGATCATGGAATGTGATATTGGCCACAAGCCAGATGGCCACCCCTGCGGGTGCTGCAACCACGCAGGCGCGAGCAAGCACGAACATTGTGCGATCAATCAGTGACGTGTAAATGATCCGCAGAATCGCAGGCTTGCGGTACGGTGGGAGTTCCAATGTAAACGTGGAACTTTGCCCACGCAGGACCGAGCGAGACAGGACAAAGTTCACGCCGAACATGACCACCACGCCGATCCCGACCACAGCAATGACGGTTAACGCAGCGACCGTCCCAGCCCATGCCCCGCCACCGAGTTGGGTCGATGCGATAATCGCGCCGATGGCAATGACGGTTGGGAAGCGCCCGTTACAGATCATGAAATTGTTGGTGAGGATGGCAATGAGTTTTTCACGCGGCGAGTCAATGATGCGACATGCCGTGACCCCTGCAGCGTTACATCCAAAGCCCATTGCCATGGTCAACGCCTGCTTGCCGTGGGCACCGGATTGCTTGAACAGCGGGTCCATATTAAAGGCAATGCGTGGCAGGTAACCCAGGTCTTCAAGCAAGGTGAACAGCGGGAAGAAAATCGCCATCGGGGGCAGCATCACCGACACCACCCATGCCACGCAAAGGTAAATACCATCAACAAGTAAACTCGCTATCCATTCCGGGGAATGCACCCACGTCATGAGCATGTGCAGTAACTCATACAAGCTGAAACTCAGGCCCGCAGGCATTGCCCAGCCGATGTACTCACGCATCCATTCCTTGAGCCCACCTTCTTCGATGAGCAGTCCAGCTAAAAATGCTGAAGGCACATTGGCGCCCGCCACCGTTAGCCAGAAGACGCCGGCGAAGATCAAAATCATTAGCGGCCAACCCCAGATCGGATGCGTGAGCAACCAATCGAGCTTTTCATCCCAGGCTGGCCCCTTGGCTTTTTCGATCACGGGGGCATCGGTCACCATGGTGGCGTGCGTGTAAATCTCACCCACCAGCTCATCGCGAAAACTCTCATCAATGCCTTGACGCAGCGCATCAATTTGAGACAGGTAATCACGCGGTGTTAAGGACGCATCAGACATGGGCCACCTCCCCCTGACCGGCATTGACCACACCAGCAACGTGTAAGTGCACCGGGTAAAGCTCGGCCAACTCACCGGAAATTAAAGCCTGACGAATGCGGTGATCGCCTTCGATCAGGCGGTAGGCCACCCAACGCGGGCTAGGCAATCCGGGCACCATCCGCTTAACCATCGGCAAAATCTCTTCGATGACCTTCTGCAACTTGGGCGGCGTCGGGGGCAGCTTCGGCTCACACTTGATCGAACCATCAATCACCCCAGCCACCGCCAGCACCAACTTGTCAATCCCCTGGTTGCGACGAGCAGCCGTCGCCACGACAGGAACACC
>JBICHS010000461.1:0-3754 GCA_043101135.1 Phycisphaeraceae bacterium JB051 | reverse complement strand
GCCCAATGCATCAATTGGTATTCGACTCAAAGAGCGCGTCTTCGCTGTCATCTTCATTCATCGAGTCGAACGGCCCGAGCTTGAAGTAATGCTCCATGGGCATGTGACTGATGAACAACGCCGTGAACTCCGCGCGACTGGATACGCCGAACAACCGATACACCGCCTTGATATAGGTGTGCACCGTGTGTGGGCTCAGATACATCAACTTGGCAATCTGCTTCTCCGTGTAACCGTTAAGCAGATACCGTGCCGTCTGGGCTTCACGCGGCGACAACGGCGAAGACAGGAAACTGTCACGCGACAAACGCGAATCCTTGATCATGCGAATCAACTCAAGCACCAACAGCCGAATGAACCGATGCATATCCGCTTCAGCCAACGGGAAGGCACGACGAATGCTCACCGGCTGGCCAACCTTCATCATCACACAACGCAGTTGACGCTGATTGATCCGGTAGGTTGCCAGCAGGACCACCTCATCCTTGAGCTTGATCTTCTCCAAACGAAAATCATCCCGGCGGAACCAGACTTCCGTGTTCTCATCAAGCATCAGGCCGACCCAGTCAATCACCTGCTGGACATCAAACAGATGGTGATCCACCGTGCGCCCCCAGCGTTGTTCAAATTGATCGCACATCTGAATCAACGGGTGAGCGCTGGCCGAGATCGCCAATTCATCAAAGTTGTCCTGGATGCACCCGACTTTGTTTTCAGAAATGATGCCTGACCAGACATGGTGCAAGCCGAAATAGGCTTTGAGTCCCTGGAGCAGAACCTTCCGCCACATCATCTCATCGAAACCATTGAGTTGTACATGATGCAAAACAGAGTAGATATGGCGCATTTTGCGTAAATGCGAATCACGTTTACCAATTTTCACTGTGAAATCCCCCGAAACAAATGAATATGCTTAGATACCGTACATATGAACTAGCAAATATATGTATACCATATTTGCAGTAATTGGCAAGCGAGAACAGACCATCATTGTCTCACTTTCTTAAATCACTGTTCAATGCTCTAAAAATATAACGCGCTCATACTCTTTTTACATTGACCTTTATGGGTATCTAATAACTGACCTATTTAGGTTAGCGCTTTTCCATGAAAAGCGGCGAATTGTATGAGGTGCCGTGTAACCAATAATAAAGTCGGAAGAAACTAGCCGTACCCCCCACATTGTGGGAGAGAGAATGTTCATAAACAGCTTAACCAGCCATGGCATGGCCACCACGGTGATGCCACCCACCTGCTTACCGACTCAATCAGCGAGTCTATTAAAACCTGATCAGTCCGATAAAACCCGCATGGAAGCGGTTTTGTGTTTCAAATCAGAAATGATGGAGTCCAAAACCAGTCTATGTTGTCACAAATTTGTCGTTAACGCCGGTTTGAATCATTTAACCATTCCTTTGATACGCACCGGCCGAACCGTTGGTTCACGTTCTATTTCATCCCATTTTTCTTCTTATCCAGAGGAGGTTCAATTATGAACTCCAGTCTCAAGAAGCGAGCGTTTACGCTCATCGAACTGTTGGTGGTTATTTCCATCATCGCATTGCTCATCGGCATCCTCCTGCCGGCACTTGGCGCAGCCCGTCGGACCGCTCGCCAAATGCAGAACTCAACCCAGGTCCGCGGTATCCACACCGGCCTTGTCCTCTTTAGCCAAGGTAACAACACCTACTATCCCGGCCTGACCACGATTGGTGGCGATATTGGTACCGTTACCTACACATCAGGTGGCGGCGCGCAAGTCTCCGTGTCCGGCGACGATCCGGCTTCCTATGTTGCATATCGCTTCCGCGAACTCGTCGAAGACAATTACTTCACCGGCGAATATATGATTAGCCCCTCGGAAACCAAGACAACATGGGCAGGTTCCGGCAACGATGTTACCGCAGACAACTATTCCTACGCACTTGCACGCATTGATGTCGCAGGTCAGCGTAAGAATGAATGGCGTGACACCAGCAATTCCGAAGCTGCCGTCATTTCAGACCGTGCCAAGAAAAACGGTACACACATCAAGTCCGTCCACACCAACCCCTCCGCAACCAATACAAATGAATGGCGCGGCAGCGTTGGTTTCAACGACAACCACGTCACATTTGAAGCAACCCACAACGGTCAAGATCTTCAGTACGGCGACCAGTCAATCGTCAAAGATGATCTGTTCTATGCCAGCGATGACGAAGATTCAGCAGGCAATACACTTGATCCTGAAGACAATGCCTACATGGTCTACGAAGGCAACACTGAAAACGTTGATGACGGCACCACGAGCACTGTCACCGTGCAGGCGAAGCCATAATCATTTTTCTTAATCTAATCTCAAGGATATCAAAATGAAAAATAAAGCATTCACACTGATCGAACTGCTGGTCGTGATTTCCATCATCGCCCTGCTCATCGGTATTCTGCTCCCGGCTTTGGGTGCGGCTCGTCGTACTGCTCGCCAGATGCAGAACTCCACGCAGGTTCGTGGTATTCACTCTGGTTTTGTCTTATTCGCCCAAGGCAACAACACGTACTACCCCGGCTTGAACACTACCGGCTCAGCCAATGCATCTGCATTAGACAACGACACTACAGGTGCAGGAACAGCTAGCACAGCTTCCGATCAAGTCGAAAACCGTTATCGCATTCTGCTTGATGACAATTATTTCACCGCTGAATATGTGATCAGTCCGTCTGAAACCAAAACACAGTACGCTGGTGATGGCTCAGCTTCTGCAGACAATGTGATACCTGCAAACTACTCGTATGCCATGCTTATGCTTGTCGGTTCAACCCGTATGCAGGAATGGCGTGAAACCTCCAATTCAGAAGCAGTTGTCATTAGTGACCGCGCTAAGGATAACGGCACGGTCAGCAGTGCTACGGCCGTCAAAAGTGTTCATACCAACCCCAGTGCTGATACGAATGAATGGCGTGGCAGCGTTGGCTTCAATGACAACCATGTCAGCTTCGAAGCAACTCACAATCAATTCAGCCTGCAGTATGGCGATGCTTCCACCGACCCTGACAACCTGTTCACTGACAACAGTGGCAACAGTGGTGCCGACAATGATGATGCTCTGATGGGTATCTCACTCAACGGCGAAACCGAAGCCACCAACATCATCATTGACTGATCACTAATAAATCAATCCAAGGATATATCTCAATGAAAAATAAAGCATTCACCCTCATCGAACTGTTGGTGGTGATTTCCATCATCGCCCTGCTCATCGGTATTCTTCTTCCGGCTTTGGGTGCGGCTCGTCGTACGGCTCGCCAGATGCAGAACTCCACGCAGGTTCGCGGTATTCACACCGCACTGGTTCTGTTCAGCCAAGGTAATAACACGTACTACCCTGGTATTACAACAACGGGTGCCGAATCTACAACGATCGAAAATACAGGTGGAACAACAGCCGCATATGCTTCAGCAACAGCACTTGAGACAGAAAACCGTTTCAAGGTTCTCCATGCTGACAACTACTTCACCTCTGAATACATGATCAGCCCGTCAGAAACTAAAACGCAATATGACGATGCAGAAAACCTGTCAACGCACAACTACTCATACGCTCTTTTGGAGTTGGACGTAGCAATTACAGGCGCTACCGGTAGTGCCCGTCGTAACGAATGGCGTGACACCTCCAACTCAGAAGCCGTTGTGCTGTCTGACCGTGCCAAATATTCAAGTGGATCAACTGGTCTTAAATCAGTTCACACCAACCCATCAAGAGCAACAGCAGAAGAA
>JBICHS010000460.1:0-3227 GCA_043101135.1 Phycisphaeraceae bacterium JB051 | reverse complement strand
CCTTGGCATGCTTGAGCAGATCAACCCGCAGGTTGTCATGATCCAGCAGCCCATCAATGCCCGAGAGAATAATCAATGCATCAGCGCGGAGTGCGTTACACGCCAAGGCTGCGAGCATGTCATTGTCACCAAAACGAATTTCATCCACAGCCACCGAATCATTCTCATTGATGATCGGCACGCATCCAAAGCGGTGCGTTTGGGCGATACAGTTGCGGAAATTCAGGTAACGCAAACGATCATCAAGGTCGCTGCGCGTCAGCAGCAATTGGCCGACTTCCATGTCATGCTTTTCAAACGCATCATGGAAACAGGTCATGAGTTTACGCTGACCCACCGCTGCGATGGCCTGAAGTTTGGCAACGTCCTTGGGGCGCTTGGGCAGATTCAACTCCACGAGTCCCGCACCGACAGCACCACTGGAGACCACGGTGATCTGCACTTTGCGTTGTGCGAGTTCTGCGATCTGGTCAGCGATGTGCTGGATGTAGTCCAGTTGCATCTGGCCATCTTTGCCAATGAGTAATTGCGTGCCGATTTTGACAACGACATGCTTGGCCTGGGTGAGTCGGGTTTGACGCAGTTGCGTGGAAGGCATGTTAATGCGCCTTTGATTGGTGTAATAAACTCATGAGTAAATCAGCATGGCGTTGCGTTGCGCCCAAACGTGAGCGGATGACTTCTCTGCCGTTGGTTGCCAGTGTAGATGCCTCTTCGGTGTTGGCAAGCAGACGGGCGGTGTCGATTGCGGCTTGCGTTGGATCCTTGGGGATGATGATGCCACCACCGTCATGCAGCGCGTTGGCAATTTCCGTGAAGTTGCGATGATCCGGCCCGTAAATCACAGGCTTACCCAATGCCACCGGCTCGATGGGGTCTGATCCACCCCAGCGGTTAAAACTTCGACCGACAATCACGACGTTCCCCAGGCAATAGACCTTGCGCAGTTCACCGAGTGTGTCCACCAGGAAATAGCGTTGGTCATCCAAAGGTCGTGCATTGCCATCGGGGTTATCCGATCGACGGATGATATTGGGATACTGATTGGCAACCGCATCAAAGCGTTCAGGCTTGCGCGGGACAATGATGATTTGTACATCGTCCGCAAGCACGCGCTGAAGCTGATCGCTCAGCAGTTTTTCTTCATCGTCACCCGTCGAACCAAGCACCACGACAGGGCGGTTGCGGTCAATGCCCATGGCAGTTGCCAGTTCATCAACGCCGGGAACCGTGTCGGAAAGATCAGCAGCATCCCACTTCATGGAGTCAAGCACGTGTACACGATTCAGCGGCGTACCCATAGCCATGATGCGATCAGCATAAGTCTGCGTCTGCATCGCAGCAGCGGAGAGTTTACTGAACGTGGGCTTGAGTATGGGTGCGAACTTGGCGTAACGCGGGAAGCTTCGGTCACTGATGCGACCGTTGATCACGCAAATCGGGATGCCTCGTTTGTGACAGGCTTCGGTCAGGTGCGGCCAGACTTCCAGTTCCACGGTTGCAACAACGTCAGGTTTCACACGATCCAGAAAATGAGCGACCGCGCCGGAGAGGTCAAGCGGGTAGCGGACAACGCTGTGTTTCTCGCCATAGAGTTTGTTGGAGGTGTTGATGCCTGTGTTGGTGGTGTTGGCGATGACGATGTTCAGATTCTCATCGCGCGATTCGAGTTCTGCGACGAGTCGACGGATGAGATTGGTTTCACCGACACTCACTGCATGAAATAGGATGGTTTTGGTGCCCGGGGGTTTGGGCAGTGCCTCACCTTTGCCGAATCTGCCGTTCCAATCCGTGCGCCATTTACCTGTAGACAGCAGCTTGTAGCCCCAGAAAGGGGAACTGACCGTCAGCCCGGTGAGGTACGCGATATCGAGCATCAAACCCATAGTCGAAATATTGTAACAGAAGGGACCACGGACTAGCGACCAAGGACTCGTAAAAACTCAGAACTGCAATTCCATATGGCTGATGATGTCTGTTCCCCTGGTCCCCAGTCGCTAGTGGCTAGTCCCTTTGCGACCTCACTTTGGCCCTTGATCCCAACCTATCGTATAATCCACCGACTATGGCAACTGACAAGAAATTTTACGTAACGACACCGATTTACTACGTCAACGACAAGCCGCATCTGGGGCATGTCTATACCACCATGGTGGCGGACGTGGTTACACGATATCACCGCTTGCTGGGTGACAAGACCTTCTTTCTCACCGGCGTGGATGAACATGCGGCCAAGGTCTCCGACAAGGCTGCAGAAAATGACATGACCCCGCAGCAGTGGGCAGATCAGAATGCAGCAGCGTTCAAGGAAGTCTTCGCCAAGCTGGAGATGACCAACAATGATTTCGTCCGCACCAGCAGTGATCAGCACAAGCAGAAGGTCACCGAATACGTCACCGCACTGATGAAGTCCGGCGATGTCTACGAAGGCGAATATGTCGGTTGGTACGATGCCGGTCAGGAAGAGTACGTCCCGGAAACCAAGGCCAAGGAATACGACTACAAGTCGCCGGTCAACGGCAAGCCGCTGGTCAAGAAGACCGAGAAGAACTACTTCTTTAAGCTCTCAGCTTACCGCGATCAACTGGTTGAATTTTTTGCTCAGCGTGACAGTGCATCCAAGCCGTTCGTGATGCCCCAGGCACGCAAAAATGAAATTCTCAACCGTATCAAGGAAGCTCAGGACGTGCCGATCAGCCGTACGGGCTCCAATGGTTGGGGCATCCCGGTTCCCGGTGATGATGAACAGACGATTTACGTCTGGATTGACGCACTGTTCAACTACCTGACGTACATGGACACCGATGACCGCCGCGAGTTCTGGCAGGCCGGCCCCGTGCATTTCATGGCCAAGGACATTCTCTGGTTCCATGCTGCGATCTGGCCCGCATTGCTCATGGCGCTTGCCAAGTGTGACGGCTATGACTGGGTGTTCTCCGAATCCGTTGGCAAGAACATCATGGTCTACTCGCACAGCTACTGGGTTTCGGCTACCGGTGAAAAAATGAGTAAATCACTGGGCAACTTCCTGGACCCCGCTGCCATCGACAACTACGTTGGTGAGTTTGGTCTTGATGCCCTGCGTTACTTCCTTGCAACACGTGGCCCGCTTGGCACTACCGACAGCGCCTTCAGCCCGGATCTGTTTGCAGATGTGTACAACAGTGATCTTGCTACCACGTTTGGTAATTCTGCCAGCCGTGTTAGCAAGATCACTGTTGTACACA
>JBICHS010000459.1:0-5562 GCA_043101135.1 Phycisphaeraceae bacterium JB051 | reverse complement strand
TCGGCAGTGCTGTTACTGGTGTCTGCAGCAGAGTTGGTTGCTCGGGCGGTGTTGGTTGCGCCGGATGCCACTTCGTCGGTGTTTCTTGCTGTTGCCGCAGCCAATTCCTGAGCTTGTTTTTGCAGATTCTCAAAGCGACTAAGAGCGCGGTTTTGTGACCATGTCAGCCCTAATCGCCCGGTACGTGCATTGCGGCTGATTTGCTTGATGTCAGCAATGTAAGCCATGTACTTAGCCTGATCTTCAGGAGCCAGTTGCTTCAACGCATCAAGTCCACCACTTTGAACCTGTTTGGCTAGGCGCGCACCTTCTCTACGGAGTTGGCGAATAGGGATGTTACGGATGGAATCAAGAAATTGAGCACGACCTGCAACACCGCCGACGCCTGCACCTAACACCGAAAGTCCAAGTTCCATGGCAGACATCTCACGCGCTTTGGCTTCGGCTAAACGATCACTGCCCAAGACCATCATGGCGTTTCGGGCAAAGGCGACACGCTCTTTGTCTTCGATGTATTCGGGGACTTGTGTGGCAAGGGTGATCCCCAGATCCGCAAGGTCAATGCCATAGGAGATGGCCGTGCCGACAACTCTTCCACCTGAGGCGATGGGAATTGCAACCAATGCTGCACAGGTAATCGCAAAGGCGGTGTCGAGTTTGGCGTATTCTTCTTGTGCCTGCACGGCATCAGCCAGTTGATGCAAGCTTGAAACGGCAGCATGTGCAGGTAGGTCGGGAACCCACTGTGTTCTGGCAGGATCACCCACACGTTCAATTTTAACCAATCGTTGTTTTACGCGATCAACCATGGCATCAAAGCCATAGCCTGTTAGTTCCAGCAAATCTTCAAGTTCACAGGTGTCGATTTCTCGTGCATCAGACATGGCTTTTCTGATCTGTGCCTTGAGGTTTTCCATTCCCTCAGCCAGGGCGCGATGAGACCACTCCCGAGCACGTCTTGGTGTGATACCAAAGTACTCACTGATCCAATCGGTCTGCCAGATCGCACTGAAGTACAGGGGATCACCATTGGGCGCGGTGACTGTGACATGATGAAATGCTGAATTGCGATCGGACATTTGTGGGCGGATCATGTTCGCCCAGGTCCAGAGCATGGCCTGGCCTTGTATGCCGTTGAGAAAGTCCAGTTGCTCTTGAGACGCCTTGATGAATTCTTCACGTAATAGCAGCATGGCAGCATGGTCACCAAGCGTTACATAGTTGCGTGCGATGCTCAATTCCGAAACGATGAGGTTGCTGATGCTGCCAACCTTGTGAGCCGTTTTCTGTCGTAGTTCCACTGGTTCAACATCATCATGACAATTGGCTGCCTTGATCAGCGCCTCAAGCCATGTGCTTCCCATATCCGCAGGAATATGGCTGACTTTCACAGTGGTTACTGCAGGATCAATTTTAAGTAAGCCTTCCCGGGCGATCATCGCATTGAGTGTGTCGTCTTTATTGACACGAATATGTAAACGGATGTCCTTCGGGGCCGGATCGTTTGCACCAATCAAAACAATAGGATCTGATCGGTAAAACTGACCGGTCTTGGGTGGTTTACGGCTGGACATGGTTACCGGATGAGAAACTTTCTTAACCAAGAGACTGTACTTCTCGGATTCTTGATCGACCTGTTGATCATCCGTCTGAGTCGTGTCCTGCTGGTCTGCTGTGTTTTCACTGTTTGGGCGAATGACCTCATCATCAGGAGCCTGTTTGGGCGTTGGGATGAATTTGAGTTCACCTGTCGACTTATCCAACTCCAGCAAGGCGTCTTTGAGCCCTAAAATCAAAGGGATTTCTTCCACCGGCATTTTGTGTTTGGTGTACACCTGCAGGTAGATCACGCTCGGACGCAGCACATCTGTGAGTGTCTCATACTCTTGATCATTGGTGACTTTGCGGACGAAGCTCAGCGTGCCAAGGTTATCACCAAACTGCAATGTCCAGTTCGCCGGGGCCTCATTGAGCTTGAAATGTTGCGGGCCGGGAATGACGCCTTCGTCCATGTACGCTGTGACAATGATGGCCTGTTTATTGAGCAGTTCATCATGCACCGATTCATCGTACTTTGATAGTAAGGACTGCCACGCCTTGTCGAAGAAAGGTTTGTTGTAGGCAATACTTTTTTGATCGTCAAAGACATTGATGCGATAACGAATGTGCTTCGGATCACCGGACTCAAATGTTGCAGGATCCGAATGGCTACGTGGTAAATTCTCACCGACTACGAAAATGGATCGGTTGTGACCATACTGGCTGGTATTGTCCTCTGCCCAGGGATAGGGGAAGTCATAAATGTCATGGTCATAGTGCATTTGATCACCGATGACACAGGAGGCAAGAATGCGTGTACGTTTTCGCTCCCAGACTTCGACACCACTTTGGCTGGCAAACTGTCTGCCATCGAGTTCGTCAATCTTGAAATTTCCAACACGTCCAAAGCCGTTGGCATTACGTTGCGTTTGTGGGTCAGCGACATAGAACCATTGTCCGGTGAATGTGTCGTCCTTGTATTCAAGTTCCAGGTCGACATAATCCCCCCATGCTTCGACAGCAAGTTTGACGGGTATGGTGTCTTCGTAGGGACCGGATTTGATTTCGACAGTCTCACGTTGCGGTGAGACCTCAAGTTTGACCATGTCTGTAATGTCAGGCTTTTCAACTTTATCACCATGTGGACATTTACCATGCAGACGAACGCGCATGCGCGTTTTGCTTAACCATTCGACATTGACAGAGTTGAGTGTGTGAATGCTACCATCCACAGGGTGAATCAGATCAACAGTGACATTATCGCGGACGATACTTGCAGAGCCTTGGACAAAACCCAGCTGTGCATCCTGGTAACCCACCATCCAGTTGCCGTTGACGTTGGGGCTGAGCTTGGATGAATCAACGCCTGTGTCTGCAGGCTGAGCATGAATTGGAGCGGTGAGAAAGATAAGCAGTAGAAAAAGTCGGGTGAAAATTCGTTTCATGAGGCACCTCCCGACGCATTGCTGTTTGGTGTTGCTTTTTGATTGTTGAGCTGGGTCGGAGCTGGCAGGCCTGCATCATCCGCCTGTGTGCTACTGGTTTGTGATGGGAGAAAGGTTTGCGTGACATACTGTCGAGGATTCTCGCGGAGTCTTGCTGCCTGTATGGTGAGTATTTGCCCACCTGCTCGCATGTGAATGCGTCCCTGTAGTTGGCGGGGAGGGCGATTGAATGTCACCAAAGCGACATGAGGGACATCCTGAAGCATGGTTTGGACCTTGGCAAGGCGACCACCGGTGACGGCATAGAAATCAATGCTCTCAATTTCAGGTTGGAAGGATCGCGTAACCTTGAATTTGAGTTTTCGTGGGCCTTGCCATTGTTGGAGATTCAGGAAGGGCTCGGTGATTTCGATAACCAGTTCACCTTTGAGCTTGAGGGTGAGTTCTTGTTGTGTGTCCAATGTGACATCGAAGGATTGCAGTGCGTTTTTCAGCAACATGTGTTCACGTTTGAGTTGTGCTTTGATCGCATTGTCCGTGATGTTTTTGAGCTGAGGTTCCTGATCTTCAAGGGTTAGTTTGACATGATAATCGCCCTCGATTCCTGGGGCCGGTTCGATGAGATTCGGGATGGCGACAATCTTGAATGCTGCCTTGTGCAGTTGGTTGGATTGATTTGAGGTTTTCGAGTTCTCCCTGTTATTTTCCATTGCCTGCGTCACATAGTTTACGCCGTCCACCAGGCTATTGATGCGCCGTGTATTCTCTTTCTGGCGTTTTTCAGCTTCCGCAGATGCCTTTTCTTTCTGCTCATAGGTGTAGTGGAGTTTGCGCGCGTTTTCCATTTGATCATCGGTGGCGATGTTGACAGGAGCCGGGGTGTTTTCATTCTGAGCTGCTTCAGATGTTGTGTCTGAATTACTTTGATCAGATGAAGGCTGAGGCGTTATTGCTGCCGCCGCACCACCAGAATCCGCTAGTGGATCATCTGCACTTAAAGGTACAGTCAGTAAGGTTACGGTTAATAGGTAGACCGTGATGCATCGGTAGAACATGAGGTTTCTCCCAGTATGCCGTTTAGGGTTTGAGTTGTTCGAGTTGTGTTTGAGCCAATCGGTATTCAAGCAAGTTAGGTTGTACCAAGCTTGTTGCTTTCTCGAACCAGTCGATAGCCTGTTTTTTTTGATTGTTGTAGCGCAAACGATGGCCAATCAGTGATGCAATGCGGCATTTAAGCACATCGTCCTGAGCCTTGCTGTAATATTCGGCAGCATGATACGAATCAATGATGGCACCAATGTCGGTGGGTTTCTGATCTTTTTCTGCCTTGTCAAAGTAGGCTTTACATGCAGCGATTGCGGCATCAGCATCCAGTGATTTTTGTTCGTTTGCTGCGATATAGATCAACGGCAAGGTGAAGCTTTGGATCAATGGGTCGGTGAGTTTTTTGAAATCTTCATGGGCTTGTTCAAAGTTTTTGAGCATCATTGAACAACTGCCACGCAGTAGGCTAAGAGAAATGTTCTTTGGATCAATTTCCAAAGCACGAGTCGCTGCGTCTACTGCTTTCTCATACTGCTTGTCGTTGTACAGCTCGGTTACCAGGTGGGTCCATAATTCAACATTGCCCGGTGATTGGCGCACTGCTGAAATCAGCACACCCGCTGCCGTGTTATGGCGACCGATGAATGAAAAACGCTGAGCTATCTCACGCCATGTGCCGGATGTTGCGTTGGGATGTTGTGTTGCTTTTTCATAGACCGCCCATGCCGTATCCATGTCACCAGTATCAAGAAAGGCATCTGCGACTTCAAATAGTTGTTTGATGTTTGGCGTGTCGGGCAACATTGCCCAGCGTTGTTTGGCTAAGAGCGTTCGTACGCGATGGGCTCGTGCCAGTGTGCCTGCGTACAAAGGTTCGGATAGCAGCATGGTTCGATAGGGAAGGTCCAAAGTGATGTCAATAGTCTGATCCTTCATGCCGTTCGCAGGGAGAGGTGTTTGATACACAAATGTTGACCCGGTCATCTGAACCGGCTTTTGAAGATTGACAGTCTGGTTCTGACTGTCCCGTATTTTGATGTCCTTAATCAGACCAAGCCCGTGGTTGCGTGTGGCAGGGTGGTGTGGCCATTTGGTTTTATCCCCGTTGCGTCCAATCATGCCAGCCAGTGACCCAATGCCGTTGTAAAGACTCTGCTGCTTGATCGTGATATAGACATGAAGTTGATCCTTAAAGATGCGCCAATCCAGATCAATGACAACTGCCAATCCACCACCATATTCTGAGTCTTCTTCGAGATAGCTCCAGACATAGGGCCAATGTTTGACCTGGCGGGGAAATTGAGATTTGGAGAATTCAAGATGGCGATGTGTGATCTGTCTGGCTAGCCGATACGCTTCGTATCCCGGCGGGATTTGATCCTTACCGTGCTTGTCTAAACGCTCTTGAATCGTCTCCCAAGGCAGGTGTTCCAACTGTTGGCGATACCAGTTCTCTCCGCTGATCCAGATTTGAACATAATCGTCAACGAACTGTGGCAGGATCATCCATGGTGATTGTCCGGTTAGTCCCCAG
>JBICHS010000458.1:0-4924 GCA_043101135.1 Phycisphaeraceae bacterium JB051 | reverse complement strand
CACAAATGTGCGGTCTGTCATTCCCGTGCAGACGGGAATCCAGTGGTATACAGTTGACGCTTGCAAGTTCCACTGGACTTCCGCCTGCGCGGGAGTGACGAGAAAAACGCATGCGCAAATCCGAAATGCCAGTCTTATCCTGCTTCGATCTTGGCGAGTTCTTCATCATCAATATCAAAGTTGGCATAGGCCTTTTGGACATCGTCGTGGTCTTCGAGATTGTCCATGAGGTTGTAGACTTTTTCAGCGTCTTTGCCGGTGCAGGCGACGGTGTTGTCGGGGACTTTGGTCAGCTGGGCGGAGTCGGGTTCGATGCCTGCTTTTTCGATGGCTTCGCGGACGGTCATGTAGTCAGCGGTATCGGTGACGACAAGCCAGGCCTCCTCCTCGTCGACAACGTCCTGAGCGCCAGCTTCCAGAGCAATGTCCATGAGTTGTTCTTCTTCGACTTTGTCCTTGGCGATGAAGATTTGGCCTTGTGATTTGAAGATGTAGGCGACACAGCCGGAGGTGCCGAGGTTGCCGCCTGCCCGTTCGAAGATTTTGCGGATTTCGCTGGCAGTGCGGTTCCGGTTGTCGGTGAGGATGTCGAGCATGACAGCAACACCGTTGGGGCCGTAGCCTTCGTAGACGATTTCTTCGTAGGTTTCGGTGTTGCCTTCACCTGAGCCCTTTTTGACCGCATTGGAGATGGTGTCCTTGGGCATGTTTTCGGCTTTGGCTTCATCGATGGCATAGCGCAGGGTGAGGTTCGTTGCCGGGTCACCGCCCCCGTTCTTGGCAGCCACGATGATGGCGCGGGCGCATTTGCTCCAAATCTTGGAGCGCTTGGCGTCCTGGCGTGCTTTACGGTGTTTGATGTTCGCCCATTTACTATGACCAGCCATGTGTTGTATCTCCGAATTAAAAAGAGGGACACATTTTACGGAAAAATTATTAGTTTGCCCGATGTTTGTGAAAGAAATGTTTGGAAACAATTATGTTACCGTTATAATATCGAGCAATCTTTAGATGATTATCGGGCTCTGCTCGTTGGCACGAGACGCCCTGAAACAGAATCTATGGCACAAGTTCTTGATATCACAAGGTTAATCTGTTTTAAAACCTTCCGACGTACCGGTCAACCCCCATTTGAGGGGTGTGATATCGCTTTGGCCTGCGGGGCGAAGGATTTGTCAGGCAGTTCGGCAGCATCTTCTTTTTCCCATTCCCAGCAAGTTGTTTGGCATCACTAACGCAACGTCAGGTCCTTGTCGGACTTGCATCACGTTTTCGGTTTTGGGCAGAACATACATTTTCAGGAGAATGGCAAATGTTAAAAAACCGCACTTGGCTTATCGCCGCCACCCTCATCGCTGGTTTGGTCACCGGCGCTATGGCTGACGATTCAATCGAGCAGCAACTCAAAGCGCTGCAGGCACAACTCAATGCCGTGCAGCAGACCAACCAACGCCTCGAATCAGAAATGGCTCAGATGCGCACCGCCAATGATGCCAATTGGCTTAACGAACGACGCGCTGAAGAAGTCAAATCATTGGTCAAGGAAGTGCTCAACGACGCGGACACCCGCGCGAGCATGCTCGAAGGCGGTATGTCCGCTGGCCACAACGGCAAGAACTTCTTCCTGGCTTCCGAAGACGGCAGCTTCCTGCTGAAAATCGGTGGGCAGATCCAGTTCCGTCATATCTGGGCACACCAGGACAATGCGTCTGACGAAGATGACACCGGCTTCCAGGCCCGTCGTCTGAAGCTGAAATTCGGTGGTCATGTCGGTGACCCCAAATTCACCTATGCCATCAATCTCGAAGCCAATCGCAATGGCGGTAACGTCGGCGTGTATGAAGCCTACGTTGGCTATGATTTTGGCAATGGTCTGAGCGCCAAAGCCGGTGCCATCAAGATCCCATTCCTGCGTCAGGAACTCATCAGCTCCGCCAAGCAGATTGCCGTCGATCGCTCACTGGTCAACGAGTACTTCACCCTCAACTACTCGGATCAGATTCAGCTCAACTATGCAGCTGAAAAATTCAAACTTGCCTTTAGCTTCAGTGACGGCTCCAATGCTGCTCTGACGGACATTGGCGTGGATGGTGTGGATTACGCGCTGAGTCTGCGCGGTGAACTGCTTGTGGCTGGTAGCTGGAAACAGTTTGGTGACGTGACGGCTTGGTCCAAGGATGATACGGGCCTGCTGCTTGGTGCTGCGATTTTCTACTCTGAAGGTGATGCAGCCAACGGCGGTACCGCTGACTACACCGCCTGGACGGTTGACGCTTCAGCAGAAGTCGGCAGCCTGGGCCTGCTTGTTGCCTACATGGGTGCGGATATCGACCCCGACTCAGGCACCGGCGTGAGCCCGATGGGTATCCTCGTCGAAGCGGGTTATCAGATCATTCCTGACAAACTCGAACCGTTTGTCCGCTGGGAATTCATCGATCACGATTCAGCAAGCTTTGAAGATCTGGAAGTGTTGACCTTCGGTTTGAACTGGTACATTCGTGGTCATAATGCCAAGGTCACCACCGACGTGCTTTGGGTTTATGATGGCAACTTCGGTTCCAACCCATTCGGTGCAAGCACCTTCACCGACGGCCTTGGTTTCTCAGAAAGCTACTCCGCTGGCAGCGGCGCTGTCTCCGACGACATCATCGTCTGGCGTGCCCAGTTCCAGTTGCTTTTCTAATTTGATCATCACTTAAGGACAAGTTGATGATTCTGCCCGACCATTCAAGGCGGCCTGATGCAAGTCAGGTCGTCATTTTTTATGCGCGGTTTTGAGACGTTGTAAATCTGATTGAAATAGCTGATCAGCTCAAAGCCCTGTTGCTCCTGCGACACGGGTTGTCTTGTATGACGTGTAACTGGATGACCCGTTGAACCACGTGAGACATGAGCACCAGATGTCAATCTGGTGCAGGATTGAAGGTGCAAGGCGCAACCTGCACCGGATTGACTTCCAGGGCTCAGTTAAATCACATGACATGTAGTTGTCGCGGAATGTTGCTCTTGGTCAAGAGGTATTAAGCACACGGGTTTTAATCCCGCTATGACACCATCTTGCGTAGTGTTCAATAGGATTCAGGTTGCAGTGGGGCATGTTAGCATTGGGTTAATCTTTATTGCTAACAGAATGCTCACGCTTGCCTAACAATACAAAACAAAGCCATCCCTATACTGCCGATCCGTTGTATGAATGGATTAATGCAGAATTCCACTTTTTCAGGAGAATGGCAAATGTTTAAATCACGTACCATGCTTTTTGCTGGTGCCCTGGCCGCTAGCCTCACCGCAGGCGCGTTCGCCAGTGACAACTCTGTTAACGAACAACTCAAAGCTTTGCGTGCCGAGTTGGATGCCGTGCGTGCAACCAACAACAAGCTGCAGGGCGAAGTCGCTCAGCTTCGTACCGCTAGCGATGAAAACTGGCTCAACGAACGTCGTGCCGAAGAAGTCAAGTCTTTGGTCAAGGAAGTTCTCGCCGATGCCGACACCCGCGCCAGCCTCCTCGAAGGTGGCATGACTGCTGGTCATAACGGCAAGGCTTTCTTCATGGCTTCCGAAGACGGCACCTTCAGCATGACCCTCGGTGGTCAGATCCAATTCCGTCACATCTGGACCCACCAGGATGACGATTCCACTTCCGACTCCGACGACACCGGTTTCCAGGTTCGTCGCATGAAGGCCAAGCTTAAAGGTCACGTCGGCAGCCCCAAGATTTCCTACGAACTCGTGTTCGCCGGTAGCCGTGAAGACGGCAGCGTCGAAGTCGAAGACGTCAAGCTGGGTTATAAATTCGGCAACGGCGTGAAGCTGAGCTTCGGTAAGTTCAAGATCCCCTTCCTGCGTGAAGAGCTCACCAGCTCCTCCCGTCAGCTTGCTGTGGATCGTTCCACCGTCACCGAATTCTTCACCCTTGACCGTTCTGAACAGGTTCAACTGTCCTACGGTACTGACACCTTCAACATTGCCGTCTCCATCAACGACGGTGCTGACGAAGAGTTCTCCACCATCGATGCTGACGAAGCCGAATTCGCCATCGCAGCTCGTGCTGATGTTGCTCTGATGGGCAAGCTCAAGCAGACCAAGGACTTCTCCGCATGGTCTAAGGATGACACCGGTTTGTTCCTCGGTGCAGCCATCTTCTACCAGGCTGGTGATGCCAACAATGCCGGCAGCGGTTCCAACGACGGTACCGGTGACTACACCTCCTGGACCATCGACGGTTCGTTCGAATCCAACGGTTTTGGTCTTTACGCAGCCTATGTCGGTGCAGACATGGACTACGGCACCTCCTCTGACCGCAGCCCCACCGGCTTCCTGGTCCAGGGTGCTTATCAGATCATCCCCGACAAGTTTGAACCGTATGTCCGCTGGGAATTCCTCGACGGCGATGTCGCTGGCGAAGAAGAACTTCAGCTCGTCACCTTCGGTTTCAACTGGTATCTCAAGGGTCACAAAGCCAAGTTCACCACCGACATCGTGTGGGTCTACGAAGGCGAAGAACCCTCGAGCAACCCCTGGGGTAACAGCGAATTTTCAAACGGTCTGGGCTTCGGCGATCATGACGACGCCACCCAAGATGACTTCTTCATCTGGCGTGCCCAGTTCCAGTTGCTCTTCTAAGTTTGAGCTAACCACACTCTCTGCATAATCCGAGACGGTCTGGTGCATTCACCGGGCCGTCTTTTTTATGCGCGGTGTTTATACCATTCCCACTAAAAACGCGTACATGACGATTGAATTGAGCACCGGATGTTAACCCGGTGCCCGATACGCAACCGACCTTCAAACGGGCACCAGATTCACGGACATTATGCACGGATTCGTTTGATTCTTGCTGCGTTGATGATGAGTTTTGCATGGACGTAACGTGTCACGGTTGGCAACCCTCTGACCCATGGGGGTAAATGCGTTAAGCCACCGC